>NZ_MAYS01000033.1 GCF_001756855.1 Candidatus Erwinia dacicola
GTCTGATTGTCGATATTCTGGACGTGAAGAAAGCCGGGAATATCATGAAAACCATGTTGTGGCGTACCAGCACCCCGAAAGAATGGGAGCCGCGAACGGTCTACGATAAGGGCTGGTTGTATGAGCGGAACAACGTCAACGAGATTGACAATATTATGCCCTCACGGCTGGGCGCTCAGTTCTTATCGGGTGAAATGGACAAAATTATCGACCGCAAGCATGAAATCGTGGAATGCGACGGGAAGTATTACATCAGCATGTTTATCGATGAAATGCCGTTGTATAAGAAGAAATTTCAGGATTTGTTCAAAGCGATTGATATCAAAATACCCTACCGCATCAAGTTCGATATTATCAGCGGCGGTAAGTTCAAAATAGCATCGAAACGTGTTGCCCTGTCGATACTCCGTGCCATTCCCGCCGTGAGCAAAATTGCCCGCGACATGGACTACGTGAACGATAAGGAAGAAACTGATAAATCGGTACTGTTTTCAATCAACGTGACAACATGGGGTAAAAGTTTAACTGAGGTGAAACGCAACGCCACGCTGATAGCGAAAGCCGTTGGCGGCTGGGGCGTTACCGAGGTATCAGCCAGCTACGGCGACCCCGTAATGCCGCTCGTCGGCAGCGTGCCGGGGCTGTCTATCCGAACCAACGGCGAACTGGCGCTGGCACCGTTCAGTGAGGTGGCGGAAATGCTGCCGCTGGAGCGCCCGGCCAGCCTGTGGCAGCACGATGGTCTGACCTTTTTCCTTACGGAAGACGACAAACTCTATCCCTACCGCATTGCCAGCAGTCTGCAACTGAAATGGACGGACATGATAACCGGGACGCCGGGCAGCGGGAAAAGTATGCTTGCGAACCGGCTGAATTTCTCCGCTATCTTCTCGTCGAATAAGGATTTGCCATTCTGTACGTGGATTGACAAGGGGCTGAGCGCCGAGGGCAACGTGGATTTGATCAAGCTGTCACTGCCTCCGGAAAAGCAGCATCTGGTGTCGCACATCGTTCTGGAAAACAGCGCCAAATATCGCGTGAACTTCCTCGAAACGCAGCTTGGAAGCCGCTTTCCTACCGTGCTGGAGCGGGTTTTTATCAAAGATATGCTGTGTGCTTTCTGCATCGACACGACCACCGGGGAGCCGCCCAATGCGACGACGATTTCGGCCGTGGTGCTGAAACTGATCGACGACATGTACATTGAAAAAGCCACCAACAAAGCCAACCGCTATGAGCCAGCCATCAATGACGAGGTGCGGGACGCGGTGGCCGCTGCCGGGATACTCACGACCAAAGGGGCGCAGCATTTAAAAACCATCAGCCTGCGTGAACTGACCCGGTATCTGGTGTTGAAGGGGGAACTGAGCCACGACAGGGAAGTGGACTCCGAGGCAAACTACGGCTGGGACGATGAACACTTTAACGAGCTGATTGAAAAACACAGGGACGATCTCATACGCTATATCGGGCAGGAATGGCTCAAAACGGCTTCATGGTTTGATATTACCGATGCGCTCTTTGCGGCGGGCAATACCCGCGCGGCGGCGCTGGCGCACCGTTACGCGATGCCGCGACTGGATGATTTTCAGGCGCTGCTGACAAGCTCTGCCGAACTGAAAGAGGACTACGATAAAGTTAATGTGCAGGGCAGCAATGAGGATGTGCTTAACTACATTTCCCGCTGTTTTAAAACCGCTGCCGCCAAATACCCGGTGTTTTCCGACTATACCCGCTACGATCTGAATGCCGAAACGCGCATTATCGTCATTGATATGATGAAAGTGACGGGGGAGAAAACGTCCGGTGAAGGACAGCTTCAGACGGGTATCATGTACCTGTTTGCCCGGCACCTTGCCGCACGGAACTACTATCTGCCGTACTGCGCCGAGTCCTTCCTCGACGGCCTCGACCCGCTGTATCACGCCTACCACAAGGAGCGTATCTCGGCGTTGTCGGAAGAAATCAAACACATCTTCTACGACGAATCGCATAACTTTCAGGACGTGAAATTCATCCAGAGTGCGCTGAATACCGCCGACCTTGAAGATCGCAAGCTCGGCGTGCGCACCATGTTTTCCTCGCAGTACGTTTCCCACATGCCAGAGTCTGTTACCAAGTCGGTCAATACGCTGTTGATGATGCGCCTTGCGCCAAGCGACCGCGAGTATCTCCGCAGTATTGGCATCAACATCTCCGACGATATTCTCGACCGCTTCGACTGGCTTTCGACGCAGGAAACCAGCGACGGGGGGCGTTACTTCCTCGCCATCTTCCGCACCAAGCGCGGCGATATCTGCCACATCCTCAAAAATGTCATGGGGGTGCAGCAGGTGTGGGCGCTTAACTCGTCCATCCGTGACCGTAAGCTGCGCAAGCTGCTGATTGAGGCGCTGGGCGTCGGCAAAACGTTAACCGTACTGGCCGAGCGCTTCCCGACCGGCAGCGCTGAGAAGACGCTGGAGGCGATGCTGGCGGGAACCGGCAAGCGCTTTAAAACCCGCGCCGAACAGGAAGAAGCAGGGCTGACGCTGGTCGAAACACTGGCCGCAAAACTCATCAAAGAACACCGACTGGAGGCTATCTGATGCGACCTGTCAGTAAAACCCGCCTTGCCCTGCTGATGTTAACCGCAGGTGTGGCATCCTATCCGGCGCTGGGCTATAGCGTTGTGTGCAATGTCACCTCTTCCACGCCGATCTCGTTGCAGGTGATGCCGCAACTGACGGCAGCGAATACCACGCTGGGCGCTATTCAGACCACGCTGATTAATATCGGCACTGCCATTTCACAGCAGGGCGACCGGTCGGCTGCCCTGATTAACCAGACCGCCGATAATCAGCGCCAGTTTGACATTGAGCAGCGCAGACAGGAACGTATCCGTGAGGCGAAAGCGCGGTATCGTGTCCCTAACGATATATGCGCAACGGCGGTATCCGGTGGGATGGGCGCAGCCAGTCGCGCCGCCGGGGGCGGCAAGCGAACGGTGGCGACATCAAGCAACAACGTACAGGTTAAGCAGGCATACGATCTGGCGTTTAAAGACCCCAGCATTGAGGCAACGGCCAGCGCGACCACACACAAAGCCTACTGTGATACCAATGACAAGGAAGCGTTTGGTGGGACAGAGTTCTGCCAGACCGTCTCCGATATGCCGCGCGGCGACACCTCGTTGTCGTCTGTGCTGGACGGGGCGGGTAAGGAGGGGAAGAAACCCACGCTCACCTTCACTGATGAACAAACCGATGCGGCATTGCTGTACACCAAAAATACCGCGCAGCGCAGTGCCGGACGTGCGCCCAGCCGGGCTGAGGTTAAAAGCGCGTCCGGGCGCCAGTATCTGGGCTTGTTCCAGCAGTATCAGGCGTACATTGACGCTGCCGCGCAGCCGCAGCTTGAAATGATCGCGGCCAGCAAACCTAACCCGGCGACCCAACAGCCGCTGAGTGATGCGCGGAAGGTGCCGAGCATGGCGTTATTCTACGAGCAGAACGCCAGCGAAGAAGCCAAGCGCAAGGGGATGATGTCGCTGCGAGAGTTTGAGCAGTTCGAGGTTTCCCGTCGCTACGCGAATCCGGCGTACCAGACGGATTTGATGATGAAAAACAGCGACGATCTGCTGCGCGAGCAGGTGAACGTGACCAACCTCAATAGCTGGCTGTTGTATGGTCTGAAACAGCAGGTGGAGAAAAACAACATTCTGCAAGGGCAAATGCTGGCGCTGATGGCGCAAAATGAGTATGCAGCAAAAATGCATAGTGTGGTAAGTCAGATGAACCAGTCAGTAGCGAAATAGTTACCGATTGTATCGCTTAATAGATTATAATATAAATAGTGTAAAGTGGAGGGGGGTGATGATAGCGTTGTCGAAAATATATGATGCCTTTTCATCATATTCCTTTCTGGAAAAAGGACTCATTGTGCTGGCCTTTCTGGTGACAATACATGCAGTGGTATTGTTCACGGTAGAACGTCTTAAACAACGCAAACGTTAACCGTACCTATCCTTAATTGGCAGACTAGCCGGAGGAAGTCGGATGAATAAAAACGCAGAGCCGGAAAAAAAACGCCGTGTTGCAGGCGTCATTTCCTTTGTTACCGGCTGGTCACAGGTAAAAAACTACTCAAGGATGCTGACCAAAACGGTGAGTACGCGCACGCAGACGCTGAAAGAGACGCTTGCAGAACGACGCGCACTGAAAGAAGAAGCCGATAAGCAACTGGATAAAATCGGCAATACGCCTTTTGGCGATTTTCGTGCCACTGAGTACCAGATTGAACAGGCGCGTGAGACGTTTCTCCGTCAGAAACGGCTTGCGCTTGCCGGTGTGACAATATGCGGAAGCGGTGCCATTTTTGCCTTGATACTGACCATCCTGGCGCTGTTTACCGGAGAACCCGCGTGGATAGTCCGGGCGGCATCGCTGGTCGTGATTTTTGCGGCGTTTTTGGGGGTTTGCTACATGTCTGCCCTGCACATCGAATTCAGCGGATGGAAGCTGGTCAATCGCATTAACACCCATGCAGAAGGGGCGACGTTTGCGACATTTCGCGCCGATAACGGACTGAACAAAACGCTGCGCTTCGGCCAGTGCGGCTTTAAGCGAGGTGAAAAGTAATGAACTTCATTGTGCGACGTGCGTTATTGCTGCTGCTGACGTTTGCGCCGGGCTTAGTGTTTGCTGCGGACAGCGTGACCCCTCACACGTTGTGGGAGCGGTCAAAAGAAACCACTGACCTTTCACGCCGGGCGCTTACGCTCATGCTGGGCGACGTGGTCAATCACCCGCTACAGTCTGCCTCGGACGGCGGTTTTCTGGGGCCGGTATTCTTTATTCTTAACATGACGCTGCTGTGCGTCATGAGTGTTTATCTGGGGTATTCCTTCTTCCGTAAAATCGGACAGGGTGCGACGACCGGCGCGGTATTACAGGGCAATGCGAACAGCGGGAACAGCATTATCAAAACGCTGTTCGGCCTGTCTATGCTGATACCGTTGAAATCCGGCTGGGCGCTGTCGCAACTGATATTCCTGTGGATGGCCTCGCTGGGGATTGGCGGAGCGAACCTTATCACCGACAAAATCGCTGACCAGATAGGCAAAGGCGAAGCCCTGTACAGCCAGCCCGCCATTCCTGCTGTGGCGAGCACGGCCAAGCAGTTAGTGGAAATGCGGCTGTGTATGCTCGGTATCAATCACGGGCTGGCGCAGATGAAAGCTGCCGGGGAAGCCTATGAAAGCCGGGCTGAAATGCGGACGGTTTCAGGAAAAAGTAAGGGTGCTGAATCGATGAAAATCACCAATGGCACGGCAAGCTGTGGTGAACTCACTTATAAGCAGATTGACCCCAAAAGCGATTTTATGGCGGCAATGTTGCCGGGTAGCGCAGCCTATTTGCAGGCGGTAGACAAGGCACAGCGTAACGCCACTGTTGAACTGGCTAATAATGCCGCCAAGACAGCAGACTACTTTTACGATGCCTACAACGCGAAGCTAAAATCCGGGGAAGGTACGTTGCCAGATATAGCGCAGGATATTCAGATAGCAGCAAAACGCTATCAGGACGCGATTGGTCAGGCACTCAGGGCGAAACCCTCCGGCGGAGAAGCGACCGATGCGGTGGCGAAAAGCATCAAAGAACAGGGCTGGGTGGGGTTAGGAACCTATTACCGCACCCTGTCCACAGCCAACAGCAATCTGGCATCGGTGGCGAACAATGTACCCACTGTAATCCCGTCGAACGGCATCGGTGATGTGGGTTCCACGGACTATTATCAGGGGCTTTATCAGGCATACCAGTCGCGCTTACAGAATACAGAATACGTCCCACCGCTAGGGGCAAAAAAAGGAAGTAGCGTAGCGGAAATGGATGTGTCCAAATCACAAAATGCGCTAGAGAGAGGAATGTCTGTTTTATCGAGCATGTTCGATTTGCAGAACATTTTTGGCTGGCAGGCGGGCAGTGGTGATGGAGAAACCGATATTCAGAACCCGATAATACGGGTGAAGGAAATCGGTGACAGGACTATGGTCGTTGGGGAGGCTGGCTTTGGTTTATATGTGGCTGCGAAAGGAGCAGCAGCGGTTTCAGAAAGTTTTAGTCTTGCGGGACTCGCAGCGAGAACAGTAAATTTCATTGGGCAAGGAGGGGTTGATGCATTGAAAGCAGCAATTGAGGCAGCAGCCCCAATGATTTACGCCTTATGTATTATGCTGATGGTACTGGGCGCAATGATGTCAGTATTTATTCCTTTGATACCGGTCATTAACTGGATAATGGCACTGGTAGAATGGTTTGTGGTGGTACTAACCGGTATTGCAGCGTCAACGCTGTGGGCGGTGGCTCATGTCAATGTGGCCGATAAAACAGACGACCGCTCTACCACCGGCTACATATTCATCATTGACGTGTTGTTACGCCCTATACTGATGGTCTGTGGTTTTGTGTTTGCCATGTTGGTACTGACGGGCGTAGGTACGTTATTTGATGTTCTGTTTATACCAGCATTCCGTGATGTGCAGGGAAATTCTGTCACGGGGTTGCTTACTCTGTTGGCGTTATTGGTCGTTTATGCTCGCGTCATGGGCGGTATCATTATGTGGGTGTTTATGTTGCCTATACGTTTGCCGAATTGGGTAATAAGCTGGATAGGCGATAGGGGTTATGATTCGATTTTGGGTGATGCTGTAAACCATGTAGGTCGTACTTTTGTTGCAGGGCTTGGGGTGCGAGGAGGTGGTAGCAGTAAACCGCCTAGTGGTGGTGGAGATAAAACCCCTACCGACAAAGGTTTTAAATAAGGATCCGCTATGAACGAAAACTTCGTCACTAACAAGGGGTGGTTTTTTAATCGATGGTTAAAGCGTTCAAGTTCACCCGGAGCGCAGGCTTGGAGAGAGTTAGAGGCAGAAGGGTTTTTTAAGCCTTTCTACTTCTATTTTTATGGGTATAGGAAAGAGATTTTTGCATTTGATTTGGAAAATGGCGTTTTTTTCCATTGTCAGGAGCAAGGTACAACGCAAAATGACCGGTTAGTCACAATGGTAGAATACGAACTTTACGGTGGGTATTACATTAATAATAATTTGAAGTATTCAATGATTTTGGATTGGAAATTTCACCTAGCCTGTCTTCCTCTACTTTCAATTCGTTTGGATGATTCTCTCTATAATTTGAATTATCGATTCTTCACCACGTTACATGCCAGAAATCAAGGCGTGGTTGATGCAACCCGTAAACCCGGCTATCACGAGTGGCGGGAAAAAATGAAGCGCAAAGGCTGGCTGATTGATCGCGAAGTGGACAATCAGATCATGGCACAACGGCGCGGAGAACAGGTACTGGAAATCGTTCCTCTGGAAGAACTGGAAGGAACGAGCGACATGCAGGGGCGGTGACATTCCGCTTCCTCGCTCACTGACTCGCTGCGCTCGGTCGTTCGGCTGCGGCGAGCGGTGACGGTTTGGCGGTAATAAAAAAGTGATGGACGGCTAAAATTCCGGTAGGATGCTTAAAATGTTGAAATCGATCGGTTTTTTTGAGGCGGATCGCGCAATGTCTGACCAAAACGAAAAAAAAGAGAAAAGGGAATACCGGAAAGGTGAACCTTTAACCCAAGTTGAGCATAACAAGCGGCTGATAGCGAAGAGATCTGCGTCTCATAAAATTCTAAGGGCTTTCGTACCAAGAGATGTTGTAGATCAGTTCAAACAAGTATGTCACGCTCGTGGCGAAACCATGCAAGACGTGATAGCCGGACTTATGGAAGGTTATGTAGAGGAGTTCAGAGAATAGATACAGTCATTTGATTCTTGACCGACCTAGTTTCTGGTGCTAGATTCAATCACATTACTGGCACGGCGCAGCCGGAAGTGCGCTAAAGGAGGGTGGATTCACTAAGATGAAACCCAAAAAGAAAAACCCCGTAATCTGTCTCGACTTGCCGGAAGAACACAGAATAACGGGGCTACAACGTTACTACATAGAATTATTGCTCTATGTGGTGGAGTATAGTGACATGGACAACGTTTTGCAAGTCTCTGCCCCTGCTCTTTCTGCGCAATATGTGCGCAGAAAGTTATGCTAAATTGTAAAGAAAAGTCATTCCCATTTTACACGCAGGTGAAAAACCCTACCCCTTGTTTTACCCCCCCGGAAGGGAAAAGCACTCTACCGTTTTGTCGTAAGCTGATGGAAAAAGCGGTCGGGTTTACTGATAAACTCGCGTTCGCAATGCACATGGCATTCTCCCGCGCTACCGGCAAACGCCATCGTCAGCCACCCAAGCTCAGACGTGCAGCAATAGATGCACTGATACAGGCGCTACTCTTCCACTATAACCCGTTAGGCAACCGCGTTAACGCATCAATCACCACGATGGCGATTGAATGTGGACTCGCCACCGAGTCAGAGAACGGCAACCTGTCCATTACCCGCGCCACGCGGGCGCTGGCGTCGCTGGCGAAAGACACCGGCTTAATCACCTACGAAACGACCTTCGACCCGGAAATCGGCTGCAACGTACCGAGCGATATTCAGTTTACTCCTGCCTTGTTTGACATGCTGGACATTTCCCCGGAAGCGCTGGCGTCAGAACGCAACAGCCGCGCGGAGTGGGAAAACCAGAAACGTGAAAAACAGGGGCTGCCCCGCCTGAGTCTGGACGAACTGGCCTGCAAAGCCTTTTCCTATGTGCGTAATGCTTTTCGCGCATATCACCGCAAGCGGCGGCTTCATGGCCTCAAACGGCTGCGGGCGAAAAGGGATGCCGGACTCAGCCGCAAAGAGATAGAGCAGAAGGTAAAGGTTGAACTCCAGAAAGAAATTGCGGCTGGTTCGTTCCCTGCTGACCTCGCCACCGTCTTGCGTGAAGTCGCCAGCAGGGTGAAAGAGCGCATGATAATGTCCAGAGGCAACCACACCCGGCTGGCCACCCCCTGAATTCCCTCCCCCACTATCCGGTTGACGCCGGAGGATTCCGCACGTCCCTGCCCCACCATCGCTCAAAAATCGCCCTGCACGCACTGAAAAAACCGCATTCACACACCTACCGGCAGACCGACGCATTCAAAATCCTGCCCGCCATTGCCGCATTTTCCCCCGAATTTCACTTATCCACACTTAACTGCATGGGACTATAAGATAAGAACGCCAATCGAGGCAAAGTAAAAGCGCCAACCGACTCAAAACAAACCGCATGAATTCTTTTAAAGACCTTAATCTTTATTCTTTTAAAGCCCTTAGTCTCTTTTCTCTTAAAAACATAACCTGTTCACCCCACGATGTGGGGATAACTCCAACAGCAAGAATGCCTTCGCTTGCAGCGGCATTCGCCGCGCCGCTCAGAAGAAAACCCGCCCGGAGACACCCAACAAAACCGCGCACACCTCACCCACCTGAAAAACCGCGCCGCCCCCGGCCAGAGGCCGGGAACAGTGCCGCTTTTAGATGGATGTTGTAACTATAATATCGCTTCGCTGTCAGTGTTGTTGCTTTGCGCTATGAGTACACGCTCCTAAGCGCCCGTAAACGGTCGCTAAGGCGGAGATACGCCACGGCTACGGCTTTGCCTTGCCGTGACCACTCCGACCGCGTACAGCAGCGCTCACATCGCTGTTCGTTCCTTATGGCTTAGCAGGAACGGGGATTTGTCACGGCTAACGCCGTAACGCTTTTTTTGTCCTCGCTGCGCTGCGGGGCTTCCGGCGCGTTGCGCCTCCCATGCCCTCACGGGCATATTTTTGCCATATGCTTACTTACGATATATACTCAGGGTATTCAAAGTGAGGTGCAATATGAAACACAGAGTGAGTGTGACCGTCGATAGAGACAATTATCAGTTACTGAATGCTGCCGGGGTGAATGTTTCCGGCCTTGTCAACGAGGCCATCGGCAACGAAGCCCGCCGACTCAAGGCCGAGCGCTGGAAAGCAGAAAACCGGGCTGGAATGGAGGAAGTCGCCGCGTTCATTTCTCAACACGGCTCTTTTGCCGACGAAAACCGGAACTGGTGAGATGCAATTTACTGTCTATGAATACCGGCGGGAAAGCGCCTATACGATGTTCGTTGATGTGCAGAGTGATATTGTTGAAACGGCTGAACGCCGGATGGTGATCCCTCTGGTTGAAGCCCGTCACTTTTCGGCAAAAGTCAGCCCGGCATTGTTTCCGGTTATTCAGGTATCGGGAATCGATTACCAGTTACTGACCACCGAACTCGCCAGCGTAAACACCCGTTTCTTCGGTGAAGTTTTAGGCGATGCCAGCCCTGATGCCGAAGCCATCAAGAACGCACTGAACCTGATGTTCTGGGGGGTATAGAAAATCGACATATTTGTTGGGGTTCTGATGGTGGCTCTCGGATTCTGGACGTTAATTGATTCGTATACGTCCTTTAAAAAAGGCGTATTCAGAGAGTACCGGAAGATGGCTCCCTACGTGTACTACTATAAAGGCGATAAATGGTTCGTCTACAAAGTCATTGAGAATGCGGTGCTGGGGTTAGGTATGCTGGGATTTGCTATCTGGTTCTGGTCAAGGATACTTTGACATCCTCCCCGCCCTAAAGAACGGGGAAGATGTAAATTGCGCTTTTTTGGATGTTTCCTATCTTTTTTTGTTTGCTTCCAGCAACCAATGATTTTTTTCATTTGGCGCCATATTACTAAATGCCAGCAACGCCGCTTTCAGCACGGTGGTGCGGTTCTGTTCCGATAAATCACGTTCTTCATCAATAAGGTCACGATAAAACTGCTGCAACACAAAGGATGTTGGCTTGGATGCTCCTTTGGCCGGTACTTGTCTGGCCTCACGCACGAAAGCACTTGGAGTTGTCACTTCTGCCTCAACAGGCGGTTTTTTCAATCTCATGGTACAAGCCCCAATTCATTTGCCAGTAATTCGATTTGTGCTTTTGCCTTACCCAGACTGGAGGCGCGGTCAACGTCATGTACGCCAGCGCCGATGTTTGCGCAATCTTCATAAACGGTCAGTTCACCAATGCGGGTATTCAGCGGCCTGAGCCATACATCGTCGCTCTTTAGCTCCTTGGCTAATTCAGCGGCAGTGGCTGTTCGGTTATGTTTGACACGGGTGAATAGAACGAAAGGACGAAGTTTGGTATTACCCATTTTCTGCGCTTTTCTGACCGTTGCGGTTACATCTGTCAACGTTTCAGCTTCAAAGTCGGAAGACGGTTTGATTGGCGTAATGAAAACATCCGCGACGGTAAGAGCGCTGCGGTATTCTGCGTTATCGAAACCCGGACAATCGACGATCACCACGTCAGCAAGCCGAGCAGCTTTAGTTATCGGTTCAGCAATGTTCCCATAGGCTTCCTGTACGGGAATAACGGGCAATCCCTGCTTCTGGCGTTTTTCCTGCCAGTTGAGCAGCGCTTTATCTTTGCCTGCTTTGAACAGAATGACTCGTTTACCACTCTGCGACAGGTAAACGGCAAGGTTCACCGCTGTTGTCGATTTTCCGACACCACCTTTATCCGAAGCAATCAATAAAATTGACATTTGCATACCCTCTGTATACTGCCGCTATAGTTTAGCTATTTGTTCATAGCTTGCATATCAGTATTGCTACGCTATATATTTATAGCGATGACATAGCTATAAATAGACTATACTTAAATAGTTTTACTATAGCAATACTAAAGCTATAAAAATATAGCTATGCTATGCGTATGTAATACTGTATGTGTGCTATGGTTTTGCTATCTTTTTGTGACTATAATTTAGCTATGTGGCTGCTATTTCATAGCTTCTAAATGATAGCATTGATATTGCTATATACTTGCTATTTTATGGCTATAATATAGCCATATTAGATATTAAAATGTTGATTTTTTCAGGTTTATTGACTGAATCTGACGCTACCCAGCCAGTTCAGGTCGAGCGTAAATATCCGCGTGTATATTTCGGTTGAGGAAACACGACTGTGACCCAGATATGCCTGTATTACTTTCAGGGGGACGCCATGTAACAGCAAGTGCATGGCAAAACTGTGGCGGAAAGTATGGCAGGTAATGGGATCTACCGGAAACGTCACGTTATCATCGGCTGCGCGGGTAATGGCAGCACTGATCCAGTTACGGGGGGTATTGTCGCTCGACAACGGCCAGAAACGCTCATGCTGACGCAGCCCGAACGTGGCAATATATTCCCTCACCCGGCGCTGGTAATGGGGATCGGGGAGGGCAACCGCACGGCTGATACGTTCCCCCCTCACCGGTCTTCCCCTTCCGCGCTGGCGCTGCTTGAGCGTCCGCAGCACGACAAATGCCTGATGTCCATGAAGATGAAAATCCCCCGGCGTCAGGGACAGCACTTCATTAATACGGCCACCGGTATTCCACAGCGTCTCAAGTAACAGGCGCTGGCGCAGATCCGGCACATAATCCAGCAAACGCTGAATTTCACCGGCCAGCAGGTAACGTGGCAGATCCAGATCGGCAGCAACCGCCATCGCCCGCATGGTTGCCGCCGTTTCAGCCGTCATATATGTCTGTCCGCCTGAAATGACGGAGGCGCTGTGTGAATTCTGGCCTGCAAGAGGCAGTGTTTGCCCTGAATTTTTAAAATTATTCATCATTTTCATTATTTTTCTTATTCTTCATGCTGTTACCGCATTTATTGTTTGTGCGCTTTACCGCTCTCGCCTGCCAACTTGCTCTACCCGCAGCTCCCCAGCGCAGCAGCCACCAGTATTCAAAACGCCGCAGATGCTGGTTCATTGCCCTGAGCGCATCCAGTATTTTGTCGTGGCAGTCGTCAGATGTTTGTTGATTTCCATTCACTTTATGGATGATGCAATTCGTGCAGGCGGCTATCCGTTCACGCGCCAGAGGATCGGCAACCAGCGTTGCCCGCCCCGAAGCACACAGAAGGTCATTGAGCGCATCATAGGTAGACTCTTCCAGCACCAGTTCGGGCAGATCCGGCTTAATGATCCGGGTCTGAACTTTTTCAAACCCTTTATCGGTACATAACGCATCCATCGCGGTGAACATCAGGCAACTGTATGCGTTGTAATGTTCCAGCGTCAGTTCATAACGTTTCATTCGCCTGCGTCCGCGCTCTTTCAGGTGAAAGGTAAACATTCCTGCCAGCGCGGTAGCGAACGTGGCGAGTATCGTCCCCGCCCACGGATTCTGATTAATGAGTGATAATAACGCTGCTAACCATTCCACAGGTGAGACACTCCTGAAATTAATTCCCTGCGCGGGCAGGGCAGGATTGCGGATTTTCAGCACTAAGCCAAAAACCCGCAGAGGAAGAACCCGCATTGCCCGCCAGCGACGCCCCGAAAAACGGGCAACACGGCCTCAATGCAGTTGCAGGACATTGAGAGATAACCAGTTTATCAGAACATGAAGCACAGGGAAGGGCATTGCGGAGAATGACGGTAAACCGCAACGGTAGCAAAGAAAGAATAAATTTTCAGCAACGCCTTGCCTTTGTAATCATTTTGAGTCTAAATTGAGGTCAATTTAGTTGGATTGACCTCAAGAGGACGTCATTATGGCAAAGTTGCAGGTAAGAAATTTTCCCGACGATATTTACGAACAAATAGTGGCATCCGCAGCCAAATCTGAACGCTCCATTGAGGGAGAACTGCGTTATGTCCTGTCAGATGTTTACGGTAAAAAAGCAAAATCGGAAGAACTGCCACTGTCCCTGCGCCAGTCGTGGCAAGTGGAAACGGGAAAACGCATGTCGTGGTTGCTGGAGCAATTACGTCATGATGGATGGTTTCGCTATGGGGAAAGTTCCGATCCTGTTTTGCTGGCTGCGAGGATTGGTGAAAGCAGTCCGGCATTACTGCTTGACTGTCTGGAAGGTCGGCAGGCTCCTACCTTTGACATGGCCGCCCGTATGCAGGCCGTCCTCAGTTGTCGGGCTGACTGGCTCATGAGTGGGGCAGGAAATCCGTTTCAGATTGAACGGTTATCGAATGATTACAGATGTTTTTTTGATACCTTACTGGATGTCGATGGTAACTTAAAACCTGATACGGCTCTGCATTTTGTACGTATCTGTGCTGATGATCACCATCATGACGGCACACTGTTGGTGATAGTGCGTAGCGGGCAAACATGGCAGTGTAAATATGAATGCACAAGATTCAGACTTAACAGCCAAATGGGGACGGGAGGCAGGGGTGATTTATTGCGATTTTTCAAATATCTAAAAACTGAACTTTCGCATGTTCCAAAAACATCATGGACATACAAAAACAAGGAAAATGAAGATCCTGAACTTGGTCTTCATCACCCTGAATACTATATTCAAAACGGCAAATATTCAGACAGAAACGACTGGCTTTTCAGGATGCTCACAGGGCAAGCCCCTTTCAAATGGTCAATGTCTTTCAGTGCTGAACTGGAAGAACTGGAAAAGCTGCCATTTGAGAGCACTAAGCGAGCAAATGACGTGTAATATTACACATCATTTGTTTTCTTTTTCCGCAGAAGATAATCGTATGTGCCTTGAGCATATTCCCCGTTCACAGGCTCAGAGGTGTCCCACTCGTTTAGTATGGTTTCCGCGACTTCTGGAGTCACATCGGCGACCAAAATCACTAGTTGGATAGCAGTTTTTCTGAGCGTATTTTTTATGCGTTGAGTATCAGAGGCATTTCGATCCGACCTGTGTAGATACAGGGCGTGTCTATCCTGAAACGCCTTATCTATAACTTCAGCCTGCATGATGCGGTCAAAGCAATGATCATCATCAAGAGGGCAGGCAGGCCAGAATAGAGTTTCTACTGCAAGTCGTTTGATAATTACAATCTTATTCCGGTTAAGCATCTTGCCTCCTAATACTACACTATGCAGTGGATAATTGTGATACAATTAATACATGCTCCCATTGAAACTGGATAGGTCAATGGATATATTACAGTCTGAACCGTTAGGAAGATTGCTGTAGTTTTCAATCGTGAGAATCTTTCCTTTCTGAGAAACGTATACTCCGTGTTCTATAACCAGTCTTGCATGTTCTTCAATCGCTTTTTTCCTCGGTAAACTGATAACGTTACCAACGTTCCATGCATAGGGTTTTTCTATTACACACTGCACTACGCCATTTTAAATCAAATCACGGCCTATATATTTTTCCCTTGCCGACTCTTTATTTTGCCGAAAAGCACTACAGACTTCATCTTCCGTTACCATTGGTAGACGAGTTTCCCATCCAAATTCTTTAACGCTGTTAGAGGACGTTGGGTAAGAACCGAGATTTGTCAGGGCATCATTGAACTCCTTGATTTGCTGTTGGCAACCAGAAACCATCATAACTATACCTGCAAAAATAAGATTTCTTTTCATTGTTTGTTCCTCCTGTTTTTAATTTTTTTATCGATAAACATGAATGCGAAAACTCCTGCCGGAGTAATTATGTATAAAAAGAAAAAGAAAATAGAGACGCAAAGGAACGCGAAAGATGTCATATATGCATCTTCGTCTGGTTCATGCCCTTGTTTTTCAACGAAATAAGAGTATAACTTATAGAGGTTGTTGTGTACTTTATATATTGGGAGTCCGAGTTTACTGCCTATTTCAAAACAAGGTTCACCACAATCAGATTTGTTCATAGATAACAGATAATCCCTGGCTTTATCAAACTCTTTATTTGCTAAGTAGTATTCAGATAAAACAAGCGGGAGTAATGTGTTTGTTAGGTTAAGCTGAATGCTATTTTCTATAGTGGTCACATCCTCTTTGTTTAAAAGACTCATATCTTGAAGCTTTGTATATTTAATGGTTGACAAAAAAACATTTTCAGGATTGTCCTTTGAAAGGCTAATTATATCTTCAATGTTTTGATTCTTGGCTTTAGAGAAAGCAAAACCTTTATATGTATCTATGATTGTTTTTTCATTCTGTGGTCTGTAATAAAATGGTGAAAAATCTTTCTTGTATATTTGGTTGCTAAAATCAACCAGTCCGCCTTTTTGATCGCTGTAAACGGTATCCCAATATTTATACGCACCTCTTTCTTTATAGGCCAAGAATGCATGAACAGGGGCATACACCACGCTAATATCTATATTTTTCATGCGTGCTGCATCATAAATCAAATAGCTGTTTAAGTCGCAGTCTGAGACTTGCTTAGCATATGAAAGAGAAGTTAATGCAGAAGGTTGGTAGGCAAAGTAGTTGGATAGAATGTCATTTGCACAAGAGATATAAGCTGTTTCGGATTCTTTGCCTAGACAACTATTTCTCACTTTTGATAAATATGCATTCACATTAGATAGTGCCTTTTCTTTTGTGGTCTTATCTACCAGATTCATCTCGCTATCTATATTTATCAGGTGCGCCGTAAAA
>NZ_MAYS01000034.1 GCF_001756855.1 Candidatus Erwinia dacicola
CCATGAGCCAAAACCGGAAGGTTGACGCCAGTACCAGCGCCGCCGCTTTTCCATCTCAGGTGCATAACGCTGAACCCATCGATAAATCGTGGTGTGATCGACATTTACCCCTCGCTCAGCGAGCATCTCCTGCAGCTCAGGATAACTGATGCCATATTTGCAGTACCAGCGGACGGCCCACAGGATAATATGACGCTCAAAATGTCGACCTTTAAATGGGTTCATGTGCTGCTCCTTCAACTAAACAGTGGCATCAGTTTACCATCGCCAGATCTTTGCAACAGTGCCGTGCAGATGGAGTATCAGCGTTGCGATGGCGATGATTGCGATATGGGGCGGTGGCAAGCATCAGCATCACCACCATCATTAACAGTAGGGGGCGATCTTTGTCCGGTTGACCCGTGCCATTCTCTCTGGCGGGCGCTTTTAATCCACTCACAACCCATTCAGCGCGATCATATACTCCAACATCATGGCGTATACGCCCTGACGGGCGAATATCATCACTCTGATCAGGTTTATCACCACCCACAGCAGCCAGTTTTCAACGTACTTGCGCGTCATCAGGATCATCACAGCAATCGACAATACCATCATGCATGAATCCCAGAACGGGAAAGCATCCAGCTGCAGCTGCGGCATCACCACGTTGAAGCCCAAGCCCTGCATGATGTTCACCTCGGCACGCGTTAGCAGTGCAAATACCGTATCGATATACAGCGTCACAGTGCAATGGCGATGACAATCACCGCTGTCCAAGTCAGGAGCTGGGGACGTGGCAGCCAGCGAATCTTCAGTGCCTGCTGATTATCACTAGTCTAGCGGCTCCGGGCATACCAGCCGTAAATGCTGGCGATGAAAAAGAACGTCAGCAGGCTGGCATACAGCTGGATCTGAAAGAAGATTACCGCGAACAGCGTGACGTTGATCAGGCCAAAAGCGTAGTGGACGATCTTCTCTAGGCTCGCCAGCCAGATCACAGCAGCCCGGCGAGGGTACCGATAGCTTCAATCAATGACAGATCGTAGACACCGGCCCCAAGGGGGATATGAACCAGAACATTCGACGTGCCGAAAAAATCCATATTGCCATCCTGTCCAGAGCGTAACGTCAGGCATTACCCTTCACGTTGAGTTTGAGATCTGCAGCACAGGTTAGCATACGATTCAACGGGATCAACGCTCCTTCTCGCAGCGCATCGTCAATAAAGATCTCATGATCGCTGCCGCCTTGCTCCAGACCGTCAGCAATGGCTTGCAAACCGTTCATTGCCATCCACGGGCAGTGCGCGCAGCTGCGGCAAGTGGCACCCTCGCCGGCCGTCGGTGCCTCGAGCAGCTCTTTCTCCGGGCAGGCCTGCTGCATTTTGTAGAAGATGCCGCGATCAGTGGCGACGATTATCTGCTTGTGCGGCAGGGTTTGCGCGGCCTGAATCAGCTGGCTGGTCGAACCGACCTCATCGGCAAGATTGACGATAGCCTGCGGCGACTCAGGATGGACCAGCACGGCGGCATGGGGATATAGCGCTTTCATCCGCTGCAGCGCCTGAGTTTTAAATTCGTCATGGACGATGCAGGCGGCCTGCCAGCAGATCACATCCGCGCCGCTTTTGCGCGTTACATACCGACCCAGATGGCGATCCGGCGCCCAGATGATTTTCTCGCCCAGTCTATCGAGATGCTCGATCAGCTCAACGGCAATGCTGGAGGTGACGACCCAGTCAGCGCGTGCTTTGACCGCTGCGGAAGTATTGGCGTACACCACTACGGTACGGTCAGGGTGAGCGTCGCAGAATTTGCTGAACTCGTCAATCGGGCAGCCGAGGTCGAGCGAGCACTCGGCCTGCAGCGTCGGCATTAAAATGGTTTTTTCCGGGCTGAGGATTTTGGCGGTTTCGCCCATAAAGCGCACCCCGGCTACCAACAACGTGGAAGCCGGATGCTGGCTGCCAAAGCGCGCCATCTCCAGCGAATCAGAGACACAGCCGCCAGTCTCTTCGACCAGCGCCTGGATTTCCGGGTCGGTATAGTAATGTGCCACCATCACCGCATCCTGCTCTTTCAGCAGGCGCTTAATTTTTTCGCGGTAAAACTGTTTTTCATCAACGGATAAGCGGGCCGGTTTTGACGGAAAAGGATATACGGCGGATTCGGGATCGAACACCAGGCTCATAAGGCGACTCTCGTTCATTCAACTTAACCGAATTAGCGTAGATGGCCCGTCCGGCGCCAACTCTACGGTTGGTTTTTTTATATGCTAAACACGATAGCTGAAAAATGGGTCTTCCGCAATTGGGTGGAACCTTTCAAGCCAGAGGGCTCATTACTCGTTGTCTCAGTAACTCGAACTCGGCACGCCCGTATATCCGCCGCTTCAGCATTTTCAGGCGGTTTACGTGCCCTTCGACTACACCGTTACTCCATTTGCTGGTTATGGCTTCACATATTGCTGCTGCATCAGCTTCCATCCCGGCTGCAACACGCTGAAGCTTAACTGGTCCGCTTTCGCTGACATGAGTGAACCACCTGCTTAGCTGTGGCTTGTTTTTTGTTTTCAGGAGCCGGTAGAAGTCCAGTGCCAGTTGTTGTGCTGTTTTCAGCTGCGGTTCTTTTTCACACATCAGTCCGATGAAGCGGGAAGCATAAGTCTCTTCGCCCATTATTATTCGCCAGGGCATCAACCAACGGCTCACGCGTGAAGCTGATGGAAGACGGGCTAGCCCAGTAACAGAAGCGATCCCACCTTTACGCCATTTGGCTACCTCATCCCTGACGGTGGTCTCGCTACCGGTGAACCCCTTTGCCACCATTTGCCTCCATATCTGGTTGCCATTGTGGTTACCGCTTTCACGCTGTTCCTCCAGTCACCCGCGTCAGGGGGCCAGAAAGCTTGGTTTCCGGGGACGGGTCGACATTTCAGGAAATGTGCCTGACATTTGACGGAGCCCATATCCATTCTTATGCAGGGTCATTATCTCCACCCAGCGTTGGTGGCGTTTATTACGAGTCTGCTGCTTAAATCGCTCCGGGCGACGGATATATGGGGCTGGTTCCACCCGTTTTAGCTCAGCTGGTTTCTTTGGCGACAATTCACTGGCAACAAGACGTATCAGAGGCATATGTCGATACATCATCCGTTCGAGCGCATTACCAATGTTTTTCATCAAGTGCCAGCGATCGGCCACCTGTCTGGCTTGATGTACACCTTCACGTGCTGCTGTAGCATAGATACCGCCGCGATCACGCGAGACAACTTGTATTTCTGGATATTTTCTGAACCAAGCCGCCAGCGTACGCTGATCGCAGCCGGGAAGCAGGACGAGGGGTCGGTGAGTATCAAGATTGACTATTAACGTGCCGTAACGGTGGCCCTGATGCCACGCCCACTCGTCGATACCAACATGGGCCGTGCCTAGCGGTTTCGTCTCCGGAGTATTGATAACCCTGCGAAGAAGAGTATCTGCATTGCTACGGAGACCCGCTGCCGCTGCCGCTCGTCTTCCAGCCTCACCGCCGGCTATTAATCCCAGCTGATGCTGTAAATTTTGTAACGCCTGTGAAGACTGCTGATGTGAACCTGCGAAGGGAGCCAGCGACTCGGCAAAAATTTTGCGTGAACAGGCTGGGTTACGGCAGTACCAGTGGCGGACGGCAAATACCAGCCATAGCGTCTGGCCTGAGCAGGGTAGATGTTGTCTCCGGTGCCGGCGACAACTATGAACGGAGTCGCTGCGCTTAAGCGCATTCAGGACATAGTGCTGTTTTGCGTTTTCTAAGGAGATGGAGGGTTATACCATCAGGGCTAATACCTTGTCAGCCGTTTTGCCATCCGCAAGGTAACTGTAAACGTGTCTTAAATGAGGGCATTACGTTGTCCATAACTTAAAACAGCTTAGATCCTTGTTAACGAGAAAGTTTCATCAGTATTTCTCCACCCAAGTTGCGGAAGCAATGGCATTCGGTTAAGCTCCTGCCGGAGCATGAAAGGAATTCCAGCGCGTTCTGGGCCGCATAGATTTTCGTGGGTAATGCTTCCCAAGTCTCACTCGTTGAGACAGGCCAGTAAGCCCATCCGGGTAATGCTACCAACTTACTGATTTAGTGTATAATGGTGCTTTTGAGGTGCTTCAGTGGCTTCCATTTCCATCAGTTGTCCCTCCTGTTTAGCTACTGAAGGCGTGGTGCGTAACGGTAAAAGTACTGCCGGACATCAGCGCTATCTCTGCTCTCACTGCCGTAAAACATGGCAGCTACAGTTCACTTACACCGCTTCTCAGCCCGGTACACACCAGAAAATCATTGATATGGTCATGAATGGCGTCGGATGCCGGGCAACCGCCCGCATTATGGGCGTTGGCCTCAACACGATTTTACGGCACTTAAAAAACTCAGGCCGCAGTCAGTAACCTCGCGCATACAACCGGGCTGGGACGTCATTGTCTGCGCTGAAATGGACGAACAGTGGGGCTACGTCGGTGTTAAATCACGCCAGCGCTGGCTATTTTACGCGTATGACAGGATACGGAGGATGGTCGTGGCACACGTCTTCGGTGAACGCACTATGGCCACGCTGGAGCGTCTTCTGAGCCTGCTGTCGCCCTTTGATGTGGTGGTATGGATGACGGATGGCTGGCCGCTGTATGAATCACGCCTGAAGGGAAAGCTGCACGTTATCAGCAAACGTTACACGCAGCGCATTGAACGGCATGGCACTGTTGCAAAGATATTGATGAGTTAGCCTTTCGTGTTATTGAAAGGTCTTATCTTCCAAAGACT
>NZ_MAYS01000035.1 GCF_001756855.1 Candidatus Erwinia dacicola
TACAGATAAGCCCAGCGTCCGTTGACCTTCACGTAGGTTTCATCGAGATGCCATGAGCCAAAACCGGAAGGTTGACGCCAGTACCAGCGCCGCCGCTTTTCCATTTCAGGTGCAGAACGCTGAACCCATCGATAAATCGTGGTGTGATCGACATTTACCCCTCGCTCAGCGAGCATCTCCTGCAGCTCACGATAACTGATGCCATATTTGCAGTACCAGCGGACGGCCCACAGGATAATATGACGCTCAAAATGTCGACCTTTAAATGGGTTCATGTGCTGCTCCTTCAGCTAAACAGTGGCATCAGTTTACCATCGCCAGATCTTTGCAACAGTGCCGCGTGGCTCGGATTCGCCTCGCCCTTCGGAGCGTTGCTGCCACAACGCTGTCTCACTGCGTTCAACCGGGACCTGCGGTCAATTGATCAAAAGTTAGCTGCGGTTGCTGAACGAAATCAAGGCAATGTTTCCCCCGCAGGCGGGGAATGGCGTTGAGGATTCGACGACAGATGGTAGAATGTGCCCTACAAAAATCAGAACGTAACAGCACGCTTCTGACACTGGTCAAAGCATCCGCGTAATAAGGCATTCATTAATGAAAATCAAAACCCGCTTCGCTCCCAGCTCGACTGGCTATCTACACGTTGGCGGCGCTCGTACAGCACTTTACTCTTGGTTGTTTGCCCGCAATCACGGCGGCGAGTTTGTGTTGCGTATTGAAGACACCGATCTGGAGCGTTCAACCCAGCAGGCGAACGATGCCATTATGAATGGCATGAACTGGCTGAATCTCAACTGGGATGAAGGCCCTTACTACCAGACCAAGCGTTTTGACCGTTACAACACGGTGATTGACCAGATACTGGAAGCGGGCGGCGCGTATAAGTGCTACTGCTCTAAAGAGCGTCTGGAAACGCTGCGCGAAACCCAGATGGCAAACAACGAAAAGCCACGCTACGACGGCCGCTGCCGCGATAGCCATGAACATCATGCGGATGATGAACCTTGCGTGGTGCGTTTCCGCAACCCGCAGGAAGGTTCGGTAATTTTCGACGACCAGATCCGTGGCCCGATCGAGTTCAGCAACCAAGAGCTGGATGACTTGATCATCCGCCGTACTGACGGTACGCCGACCTATAACTTCTGCGTGGTGATTGACGACTGGGATATGGAAATTACCCACGTTATTCGTGGTGAAGACCATATCAACAACACACCGCGTCAGATCAACATCCTGAAAGCGATTGGCGCGCAGGTGCCGGTGTATGCCCACGTTTCAATGATCCTCGGCGATGATGGTAAGAAACTCTCCAAGCGCCACGGTGCGATCAGTGTGATGCAGTATCGCGATGACGGCTATCTGCCAGAAGCGCTGCTGAACTATCTGGTGCGCCTAGGCTGGTCCCACGGTGACCAAGAGATTTTCACCCTTGAAGAGATGACCAAACTGTTCGATCTCGATCAGGTCAGCAAATCTGCCAGCGCGTTTAACACCGAAAAGCTGCAGTGGCTGAATCATCACTACATCAATAGCCTAGCATCAGAATACGTTGCTACCCACCTGCAGTGGCATATCAAGCAGGAAAAGATTGATACCCGCACCGGTCCTGAGCTAGCGCAGCTGGTAAAACTGCTGGGTGAACGCTGTAAGACGCTGAAAGAGATGGCTGCATCCTGTCGCTATTTCTATGAAGAGTTTGCTGGGTTTGATGCTGATGCCGCGAAGAAGCACCTGCGTCCGGTCGCGCGTCAGCCGCTGGAAGTGGTGCATGACAAACTGGCTGCTATCTGTGACTGGACGGCAGAAAACGTCCATCAGGTTATTCAGGCGACGGCGGATGAGCTGGAAGTCAGCATGGGCAAAGTTGGCATGCCGCTGCGTGTGGCGGTAACCGGCGGCGGTCAGTCTCCTGCGCTGGCCGTGACAGTGCATGCTATTGGCAAGTCACGCAGCGTTGCGCGCATTGAGAAGGCGCTGGCGTTTATTGCCACCCGCGAAGCCTAAACATCCGGCATTAAAAAACCGGCACTGTTGCAAAG
>NZ_MAYS01000036.1 GCF_001756855.1 Candidatus Erwinia dacicola
GCAGCAGGCGGATGACCGCGTTCCGCCAGATTTTCTCTACAGCCATAGCTTTTAGATTATAAACACAGAGTTGGGCGTATAAATATGCCGCTATTTTATCTAACGATAAAAAAGATGAACCAATATCAACCTAACCATATTTATTCACTTCACCCCTAAAAAATAAAGCGCGATCAGTTTTCTTCTCTCTTATAACCTCAGCACGATTAATATGTTATCACCATTAATAACTAACATCCCACCTTACCAGATATTATGTTTTTTGTTTCGTGAAATGGAAATATTCTAAAAGCACCAATACTGCCAAGGGGCTTTTCTTTATAATAAAAATCAATTGCTTGTACCGCGTCTTCTATAACAGAAATGTTATATTTCTGCGATAGCATCATAACTACATTCATATCACAAGAACCCATCTTTACATAATGAACTACCACAATAGCTTTTGTTTTATTATTTATTAGTGTTTCAATCCTTACTAGATCAACGTTAGAATTATTACTATAACCATTTGCAATTTTATAACTGCGCTTCTTAGTGAAGAAGCATTTACCGTTGATACAAAATAAATAAAAGTGCAATAATTTTATTACCCGGTTGAATTTCTAGGAGTATAGCTGACATTTCTAAAGCATCGGTGCACGAGGTAGTCAGTGATGCTTTCTTTAAATCGTAGTGCCGCTCAAAAAACCATGACATTTTTTAAAAATGTCATCGCCAGAAATTTCACTTCCTACCACAGCTTTAGAAATATAAACCAGTTGCTTCCCATGCAAATAAGGCTTGTTGAATGGAATTACTTTTTATTCCTTAATTAATTCTTTATTTATTGGTATAAAATATTATTTATATAATGAAAATTTATTCGCATTACGGTCTTTTTCTGAAAGAATTAAGCTACTATTTTCCATTGGCCAGTTCACGTTTAATTCGCTATCGTTATAAAATATAGACCTTTCACTATTGGGATTATAATAATTAGTAGTTTTATATAGACATTCTGCTATTTCACTGAGAACCAATAATCCATGAGCAAAACCTTCAGGTATCCACATCTGAAGTTTATTCTCTGCGGATAAGTTCACTCCAACCCATTTCCCAAACGTCGCAGAATCCTTACGGATATCAACAGCCACATCAAACACTTCACCAGCGACACAGCGTACTAATTTACCCTGCGTGTGTGGCGCTAACTGAAAGTGCAGTCCGCGTAAAACACCTTTTGAAGACTTGGAGTGGTTATCCTGAACAAACCCAATTTTGCGCCCTATCGATTCTTCGAACACTTGCTGGTTGAAGCTTTCAAAGAAGAAACCGCGCTCATCGCCAAACACCTTGGGTTCAAAAATTAGTATATCAGGGATTTCAGTTTTAATCACGTTCATGGCATCAGTATCCTCTCACCATTTTGAGCAGATACTGCCCATATTCATTCTTCGACAGAGGTGCAGCCAGTTTCTTGACCTGCTCCGTGTTAATAAACCCTTTACGGTAAGCAATCTCTTCTGGGCAGGAGACTTTCAGGCCCTGTCGCTGTTCGATGGTCTGAATAAAATTACTGGCTTCAATTAGGCTATGGTGCGTACCGGTGTCCAGCCATGCATAGCCACGTCCCATCATGGCGACAGACAGATTGCCCTGCTCCATATACAGGCGATTGATATCAGTAATCTCCAACTCACCGCGCGGTGAGGGTTTCAGGCTCTTCGCCATCTTAACTACGCTGTTGTCATAGACATATAACCCGGTCACTGCATAATTACTTTTCGGCTCCAGCGGTTTCTCTTCAAGGGATACGGCGATACCCTCTTTATCAAACTCAACTACGCCGTAACGTTCTGGATCGTTGACGTGGTAAGCAAAGACCGTAGCACCAGATTTCTGGTTTACTGCAGCTTCCAGCTCTTTCGGCAAGTCATGACCGTAGAAAATGTTATCGCCCAGCACCAGTGCTACATTGTCATCACCGATAAACTCTTCGCCGATAATAAAGGCCTGCGCCAGTCCGTCCGGGCTGTCCTGTACTTTGTATTGCAGGTTCAGGCCCCACTGACTGCCATCGCCCAGCAGTTGCTCAAAGCGCGGTGTATCCTGCAGGGTACTGATAATTAAAATATCGCGAATTTCCGCCAGCATCAGGGTGCTGATTGGGTAATAGATCATCGGCTTGTCATAGATAGGTAACAGCTGCTTGCTGACGGCCATCGTGACCGGGTACAGACGGGTACCGGAACCGCCAGCCAGAATAATTCCTTTACGCATTGGGTATCTCTAATCTGTCATTCTGAGCAAATCTTAGAATTTGAATGTAGGGTTAAATTGCCTGTAATGCTGCAAGCTCTTCGAGCATGCGCCGGACGCCTGCCTGCCACTCTGGCAAGTTAAGTCCAAATGTTTGCTGAAACTTTGCGTTATCAAGACGAGAATTTAATGGTCGCTGAGCCGGAGTTGGATAGCCGCTGGTTGGCAGAGGTTTCGCATCATTGAGCACTAGCTCAACACCAGCCATTCTTGCTTCAGTAAATACCAGACTCGCGTACTCGAACCATGTGGTAGTTCCTGAAGCAACCAGATGATAAAGACCGGCAACCGAAGAGTCACGCTGAGCAGCAGTAATGGCATGGGCAGTACAATCAGCCAACAGATCCGCACCGGTTGGTGCTCCGCACTGATCGTTAATAATCCCCAGTTCAGCCCGCTCTTTTGCCAGTCGTAGCATTGTCTTGGCGAAATTACTGCCTTTAGTGGCATAAACCCAGCTAGTGCGGAAGATAAGATGCTTATGACAATGCCGTTGGATAGCCTGCTCACCCGCCAGTTTGCTTGCACCGTAAACATTGAGCGGCCCGGTGGCATCTTCTTCAACCCACGCCTGCTCTCCGTTACCTGGAAAAACATAGTCAGTGGAGTAATGCACCAGCCATGCACCGAGTGCCTGAGCTTCTTTAGCGATGGCCTCAACTGTTACGGCATTAATTAAGCGTGCCTGTTCCGGCTCACTCTCCGCTTTATCAACGGCAGTGTAGGCGGCTGCATTAACGATGACGTCAGGTTGAATGGCGCGGATGGTGGCAATAATGCCTGCAGTGTTAGTGAAGTCACCACAATAATCAGTAGAGGATGTTGCCAGCGCGGTGACGTTACCTAGCGGCGCTAGGAGGCATTGTAACTCCCAGCCTACCTGACCATTTTTCCCAAAAAGTAGAATATTCATGGTTGACGTTCGCTGTAATTCTGCTCAATCCAAAACTGGTAAGCCCCGCTCTTCACATTGCTAACCCACTCGCTGTTAGTCAGATACCACTGCACCGTCTTGCGAATCCCGCTTTCAAAGGTTTCCTGCGGCTGCCAGTCAAGTTCTGCGGCAATCTTAGTAGCATCGATAGCGTAGCGGCGATCGTGGCCTGGGCGGTCGGCAACATAGGTAATCTGCTGGCGGTAGCTGCACTCTTTTGGCACCAGTTCGTCCAGCAGGTCACAGATGGTTTCTACCACCTGCAGATTCTGCTTCTCATTGTGACCGCCGATGTTGTAGGTCTCACCTGTCTGCCCTTGCGTCACCACGGTATACAGAGCGCGAGCGTGGTCCTCTACATACAACCAGTCGCGGATTTGATCGCCTTTTCCATATACCGGAAGCGGTTTGCCATCCAGCGCGTTGAGGATCACCAGCGGGATCAGTTTTTCCGGGAAGTGGTACGGACCGTAATTATTGGAGCAGTTGGTGACGACAGTCGGGAAACCGTAGGTACGCAGCCAAGCGCGAACCAGATGGTCGCCGGATGCTTTTGAAGCGGAGTAAGGGCTGCTGGGTGCATACGGCGTAGTTTCAGTGAACAGGGGTAGTGCACTACCTGCTGGCTCTTTATCAGGATGCGGCAGGTCGCCATACACTTCATCCGTAGAAATATGGTGGAAGCGAAAGGCAGCCTTGCGGTCTAAATCTAATCCATTCCAGTAGCTGCGCGCCGCTTCCAACAGGACACAGGTACCCACGATATTGGTTTCAATGAATGCTGCCGGGCCGCTGATTGAGCGGTCAACATGACTCTCCGCTGCCAGATGCATCACCGCATCAGGCTGATGCTGGCTGAAGATGGCACTCAAAGCCGCGCTGTTGCAGATATCTGCCTGCACAAAGGCATAGCGTTTACTGCTGCTAACTTCCGCCAAAGATTCTAGATTACCGGCGTAGGTTAATTTATCGACATTAATGACGTTGTCAGAGGTATTGCTAATAATATGGCGAACCACGGCCGAGCCGATAAATCCGGCTCCGCCTGTCACTAAAATTTTCACGCTTATATTCTCTCTGTATTCAATTTTAGGGGCTGTCCTAGATAAGGTTTAAATTTTACCTTTAACTATCTGTTTTAAAATAGTTAATTGCTGTTTTGCACTTGGAGTGTTAAATCGCCACTCACATTCCTTCAGATACAGCTCAAAATGTGCCTTCGGAATGCCGTTAAATTTACGCATGTGACGCTTCGCCTGATTCCAAAAATTCTCGATACCATTGATGTGATTTTGCCGGTCTTTTTTGTCGACAAACTGGGTGCTGTGATTGATCCTGTAATGCTTAAAATCGCTCACATCCAGTA
>NZ_MAYS01000037.1 GCF_001756855.1 Candidatus Erwinia dacicola
CTTGATAAAAAACGTTAGTTAGAACCGGTTCCAAAAGATAGCGGCAGAAGTGAAATTTATGATCGCGCTCACGATGTGAACAATTTCTGGTGGGAAAGGTGGGGAAAGCTCTTAAAAACCTCAGGTAACGCGAGGCGCAAATAATGAACGTAGCGCCCTTACAGGGCGAGCGTCACGGCTTCGCCGTTCCGGTGCTTTGCATGACCGGAGCTCCGCTTTATACTCAGCTCCATGTATATCCCGCGCCCGGCAAAGCTGCTCTTTACCGTTGATGACGGCTGAAATTGCCATCTCAAAAAACACGGCGACAGCGTCAACGAGTGGAGGACCCGACTCGCCGTTGAGCGCATTTAACATGCCACACCTGCCCTGGCCGTTCTTCAGCAACAACTGACCGCTGCTCAACAACCTGTTCCGCTGCGCCACCCGCGCCCTGCTCAGGCACACGCGCAAGCTGGGCATTGAGGTCGGCATCTTCGTAAACGAAACAATGGCGGTGGCTGCGGCAGACAGGCTGATCCACCATGGATAGATCTTCGAGGTAACAGGAGAGAACTACAAAAAGAAAACGTCAAAAGCGGCAATACAACAGTCAGTTGAATAGTAGCATCAGAGCGGTCAGAGTAGTTGACGCGTACCGGCCAAGGTAGTTGACGTCTAATACGCGTCTGCGTGAGCTGAATATGGGCGTGCTGGAACAGCACCGGCTGAATTCACTCAGAGCTGAGGAAGAGGGCTAGCGCAAAACGCTGGTGGATGGCACCATCAACGGTCGCATCCCGCAAGGGGAGTCGATGAGCGAAATGGCAGCGCGCATGCATCAGGCGCTGAATGCCTGCCTCGAACTGCCTGAGGGTAGCCGTCCGCTGATTGTTAGCCATGGCATGGCGCTGGGCGTGTTGCTGAGTACTATTCTGGGGCTGCCAGCGAATGCAGAACGCCGTCTGCGCCTGCGCAACTGTTCCCTCTCTCGGGTTGATCATCAACAGAGCGTGTGGCTGGCTTCTGGCTGGGTGGTGGAAATGGCCGGGGATGTGGCGCATTGAACAGACGTCACTCGATGAACTGCAGCACTAATCGATTGCCAGAGATAAACAGGGCCGCAGTGAGCGGCCCTTTTGACATCTGTCTGGTTAATCCTGATTGTGACGGATCGGGATCAGATATTCACAGCGAATATCGACCGGAGGTTCAGCACGCTTCTTACCGCCGTGGGTGTAAAAACGCTCAATATCCTGCCCGTGGCGACGTGTCAGTTTCAGTGTTGGCATACAAGTGCCGTAGATTTGCAGGACAAACTCCTGAAGTCCGCTACGCGGCCCCTCATAGGTAAACTGTACGTAATCCCCGCCTTCCAACATCATCCGCTGAGTGGCATGGAGCTGACTGGACATCTGATCGGACGTCACGGCGGTGGTATACAGGATCTCCTGCTCATCATCTTTTTCTGCACTTGGTCTCGACTGATGCAGGCCATACAGCACCAGCGGAACCGTATCGGCCTCCGTTAGGAACTGGCGCCAGAAATGCAGTCGCATCTCATCGCGAAAGAGAGAAATTTGTTCCAGAATGCAGGTGTAGCTTTGGGTTTGCCCTATCAGCTCGGTTTCCGGCAAACTGACCCACGTAGGTTCAGGCAGTTTGCCATCGCCAAGGCGAATAGGAGGCCGCAGGCCATAGGCATTCCAGTCTGATATCCGGCGATACCAAGCAGGGGTCTGGGTAAACTGTTTCTTGAAGGCCCGGGTGAAGGTCTGCTGGGAATCAAAACGATACTGTAAAGCGATGTCCAGAATTGGCCGACTGGTCAGGCGTAGTGCCACTGCCGCTTTTGACAGACGGCGGGCGCGAATATAAGCGCCAATCGCATGACTGGTGACGTCCTTAAACATTCTTTGCAGATGCCATTTTGAGTATCCGGCCTTCGCCGCCACGTTATCAAGCGATAACGGTTGGTCCAGGTGGCTCTCCAGCCAGACCAGCAAATCTCGAATGATACCAGCTTGGTCCATAAATCGTCCTCATATTACTCAGTGTTGGTGCAGATAAGCAAAGCCGATGAATATTAGCATTAATTGCAAAGCAAGGTGTTGAATTTTAGCGGTAAGAATCTGCTTAATCACTGCAGGTTAACGACAAATCAAGGAATAGTTATAGGTTGCGTATTCTGGCGAAGATGAACGGTCGTTCCGGAGGAACGTGAACGCGTTATTTCCTAACGCGCCCTAACTTTCTTTCATTACACTGACCGTTCACTTTCAGTCAACCTGTGCCAGTCGTTTTCTCATCGACTCACCTTTCATTTCCAGTCGGTGGGCGTTTGCATCAGGCGATCTAGGATGGCGTCGGCCAGCGTGTTATCTCCCACACAGCCATACCACTCATCCGTTGGCAGTTGATTTATCATTACCGTGGCATTTTTACCGTAGCGACGGTATAGTTCGGTGCCCCCAACACTGCCACGAAGATCTGCGCCTGGCGGCATTCACCGGTTTCTGGCGAGATAACCGGCACCGTGGGCCCACAGTAGTCGATAAAGCATTTTTCACCGGCGAGATGCTGTTGGCGCATGGAGCGCTTCTGCGACTGGCATCAAGTCTGGTAGCGGCAGCAGAACTGCGAGTAACTGTACCCCCGGACGGGCATCCGCTGACAGTATTCTTCCCACAGAAGGTGGCGGGTGACGCCTTTCTTACGCAGCTCCATATGGATTTCAGCCCAGTCAGGATCCTCCAACGCGCCGGGACGACTGTCAGACCCAGCACGCCTTATTGCCGTGGC
>NZ_MAYS01000038.1 GCF_001756855.1 Candidatus Erwinia dacicola
TCGGTATAGACGATGCTGTCAGGGTAAATTTTTGACTCTATTATCGGCAGTAATGTGCGTGATTTGGCATCGGGTATGACCTTGGTATACACCTTACCACCACGCTTGAGAAGCCCGAAAACAGGCACTTTTCCGGCAGCACCTCTGCCACGCTGACCTTTACGACAACCACCAAAATAACTTTCGTCCAGTTCAATCTCGCCATCAAACCAGGAGTGCCTATCTACGTGCTCGGCTATCAGCACTCTGAGGCGGTGAAAATAGTATGCAGCAGTGTTCCTGTGGACACCAACCAGCTCTGCGGCAATACGGGCTGTGGAGCCTGCAATAAACTGTTCAAGTAACCGTTCCTGTTTGTACTGACTGAGTCTGCTTTTTCTCATGGCACTATCCTAGATGATCTTAGTTATCTAGGACAGCCCCTAGATTTAAGCAAGCCCACCATTAATCAAAAATCAGTGTTGCAAAAATGGTGGGGACCATGACCATAGATTTTTTTACGATTTAACCCCGACAAAAGATTCGTTTGCTAACAATATTCTGCTGCTGCCCGCGTGATAAGTGACTGACGCCTGCCGTGAGTATTGTTACACTTGTGTTCCGCTTCCCTCCGACTACAGGTCGTTCACACAGCACTATGGAATCTTGGAAGGTTAACCTTATCTCCGTCTGGTTCGGGTGTTTATTTACCGGGCTGGCGATCAGCCAGATTATCCCTTTTCTTCCGCTATACGTTGAGCAACTTGGCGTCACCGATCCCAGCGCGTTGACACTGTGGTCCGGCCTGATTTTCAGCATTACCTTCCTTGTTTCTGCCATTGTCTCACCTATGTGGGGCAGCTTAGCCGACCGTAAAGGCCGCAAGCTGATGCTGCTGCGCGCCTCGCTGGGAATGGGGATCATCATTTTGCTGCAGGCGTTTGTCACCAGCGTCTGGCAGCTGCTGGCACTGCGAGCGCTGATGGGCCTGACCTCCGGTTACATTCCCAATGCGATGGCGCTGATGGCGGGGCAAGCGCCGCGTGAGCGTAGCGGCTGGGCGCTCAGCATGGTCACCACGGCACAAATCTGCGGGGTGATCATGGGGCCGCTGATGGGCGGTCTGCTGGCGGACTGGGTGGGTTTACGCGCGGTGTTTCTAATTACCTCCGCACTGCTGGTGGTGAGTTTCCTGATTACGTTGTTCCTGATTAAAGAGAACGGTCAGCCGCGGGTGAAAAAAGAGAATAAGCTGAGCGGCAGCATGGTATTTCATACCCTCAGCCGTCCCGGGCTGATGATTAGCCTGTTTTCCACTACTCTCGTGATCCAGCTATGTAACGGTTCAGTCAGCCCAATCCTGACGCTGTTCGTGCGCGAGCTGGAGCCCAACATGCAGAACATTGCCTTTATCAGCGGGGTAGTCGCGGCTATCCCGGGGATTTCTGCGCTGCTCTCCGCACCAACGCTCGGCAAGCTGGGGGACCGCATTGGCGCGCAACGGATACTGTTTGCCGCCCTGATCTTCTCGGTGCTGCTATTTGTCGCCATGTCCTGGGCGAACAGCTCGGTTGAGCTGGGGATCCTGCGCTTCCTGCTGGGCTTTGCCGATGGTGCGATGGTGCCAGCGGTACAGACGCTGCTGCTGCGTTACTCCAGCGACCAAGTGACGGGGCGCATCTTTGGCTATAACCAGTCGTTTATGTACCTCGGCAACGTCGTGGGGCCACTGATGGGTTCAGGGATCTCGGCGATTGGCGGTTTTCGCTGGGTGTTTGCGGCGACGGCGTTGGTGGTGCTGATTAACAGCGTGCAGCTAATTTGGGTTTATCGGAAATCTGCCCTGCGCAAAATCACGCCGGGCAGTTCGCCTTAGTCCGCGAGTTTAAAAGTGACCTGATAGCGATACTGGCGGGCAGACAGCAGGAAGTCTGGACTGACGCTCAAACTTCAGGAGTCATCACCGCCAACACCCATATGGAAACCATCGACAATCAGCCAGTTGCCCGGCTCGTCGCGCAGTCGATGACGGTGCGATGTGTCGCGCAGCTGCTCCATGCTGTGACGGCTGAGCGAGGAGTGAAACTCCCCGCTGAGATGCCAGTCGCCGTAATCTAGCTGCTGCGTACCGCCGCGCAGTCCGTTTTCGCCCGGGAAAACATACGCCGTACTGAGCTGCTCTAACGGCAGCGTCCAGTGCGAGAACTCGGAGGAGAGCCTGCGGTCGGGATAGTTTTCATGCGGGCAGAGCCCGAGCCAGCTGACGCTCTCCGTTACCGTGGTCAGCTGGCAGCGTAAGCCAATGCGCGCTGGCTGCTGCCCGGCGGCGATATCCACTTCTACCTCCACCTGCATTGCCCCTTGAAAGTTAATGCGGGCGGTAGCACTTGCGGCTGAGGAAACAGAGTTTCTTAGCAACCGTCGTGCTCTCTGTGGGTTTACAACTGCGACGATGAGGCTCTGGGTGAAATGAAGGAGGGCTGATTGCAGCAGGCGCACGGCTAGGGATAGCCGTGCGCCAGATTATAGGGATCTATTCATGCCAGTGTGGAAAGCAGCCCTTCCTCCAGAAACCCGGCACCTGTCATCCCGCGATAACGTTCAAATCCAATTCCAATCTTTTGTGCGGGTACCTCAGAGGAGAACCCCGCCCGCAACGATTAGACTTCAGGAGCCGGATGTTTTGCCACCCAATGCTCGGCAATCTGCTGGCGGGTACAGATCCACACCCGGTCATGCTGCTGGATATGATCGAGGAAGCGTTGCAGGGCGCGGAAACGGCCCGGGCGCCCCAGCAGGCGACAGTGCATACCAATCGACAGCATCTTCGGCGCGCTGTCGCCCTCTTCATACAGCACGTCAAAGCTGTCGCGCAGGTAAGTATAAAACTGCTCGGCGGTATTGAAGCCCTGCGGCGTGGCGAAGCGCATATCGTTGGTTTCCAGCGTGTACGGGATCACCAGATGCGGCTTCACGACGCCATCCTGACAGGTGACCGGGGTCCAGAACGGCAGATCGTCACCGTAGTAGTCGCTGTCATAGCTCAGCCCACCCTGCTCAACCACCAAGCGGCGGGTGTTCGGGCTGTCGCGCCCAGTGTACCAGCCGGTCGGCGTTTTACCGAACAGGTCGGTCAGGGTATCCAGCGCCTGCTGCATATGCTGACGTTCGGTTTTGGCATCCATGCTCTGATAGTGGATCCAGCGCCAGCCGTGGCTGACCACGTCATAATCGGCGGTTTTAATCGCTTCGACTATCTCCGGGTGACGAGCCAGCGCCATCGCCACGCCAAACACCGTCAGCGGCAGACCGCGTTTCTGGAACTCGTTATGAATGCGCCAGAAACCGGCACGCGAACCGTACTCATACAGCGAATCCATCGACATATGGCGTTCAGGATAGCTGGCTGCCCCGATAATATCGGACAGGAACTGTTCGGAACCGGCGTCACCGTGCAGGACGTTGTTTTCCGCGCCTTCTTCATAATTGAGGACGAACTGCACCGCGATCTTCGCCTTGCTAGGCCAGGCAGCATGGGGAAAATTCCCGGCGTAACCGCGCAGGTCACGCGGATAGTTTTTATTGAAGCTGTATTCTTTCTTTTCCGGTACATCACTCATGGTTGACTCCTTGGTCGCGGAAAGGCATTACCTTAATTTAGGCGCTCAAACTGGCCCGACAGATTTTTTCGTATGGGGTAATCAAGATCGCCGTGTTTGCTGGTGTTTAACCCCAGCGCCACCAGCGACTCGACCATTTTGACCGCGGCGGTTACGCCGTCGATCACCGGGATCCCCAGCTCACGCGTCAGCGTCTGCGCCAGATCGGCCATGCCGCCGCAGCCCAGCACAATCGCCCCGCTGCCATCTTCACGCTTCGCCTGTATGCAGCGCTGGCGTACTTTCTCATGGGCGATACCGCTGCCATCTTCCAGCGACAGCACCGGCAGATCGATAGCGTGCAGCTCCGCGCAGTTATGCTCAAAACCGTACTGCAGCAGCAGATGACGGGCAATAATCAGCGTGCGCGGCAGCGTGGTGACAATCGAAAAGCGCGTCGCCACCAGCGTGGCCATATGCATCGCCGCCTCAGCAATGCCCACCACCGGCCCCTGCGCCAGCTCGCGCGCAGCCAGCAGCCCCGGATCGCCAAAACAGGCGATAACATGGCCGCAGACGCCCTGATCACGCCCGGCTTTTACCTGATCCAGCACGCCAATCGCCGCGATGGCCTCATCAAAATGACCTTCGATGGAGGGCACGCCCTGCGTCGGGCAGACCGCGAGGATCGCGGTATTGGCGCCAGCAACCGCACGCGCAGCCACGCCGATAGTTTCCGTCATCGCCTGGCTGGTATTGGGGTTGATAACCTGGATAACCTGCTTTTTCATGATCGTGCTCCTGTGGCGGCGAAGAGCCGGGCAAAGTCCGGCAGCGTTTCGCCACTGCGTTCAAAGCGCAGACTGGCGATAATATGATCGAAATGTTGCCGTAGTGAGTCAGTCAGGCGGGTAAGGGATTTATCGCGCAGCAGCTCGACCAGCCGATCGTGATCGTCACAGCGGCAGCCCTGCTGCCAGGGTGCTCCGTATGCAGCGACCACCAGCGAAGAGCGCTGGGTCAGGCGCGTCACCATTTCTGTCAGCACCTGATTGCTGGAGATAGCCTGTAGCTGAATATGGAAGGCGAAAGAGAGGCGGATGGCGGCGGCACCGTCATGATCCTCATGCGCCTTCTGCTCCTGCCGATTGAGCTTTTCCAGCGGTGTCTGGCAGTGCGCCAGCACGGCAGGCAGATCGGCGCATTCAACTAAGCTGCGGGTGCAGAAGATATCCTGCGCCTCTTCTACCGTTGGTGTGGCAACCTGTGCACCACGTTTGGGCGTCAGCGTGATCATTTGCACTGCGGTGAGGCGTTGCAGCACTTTGAGGATACCAGTCCGACTGACGCCAAAGACTTCGGAGAGCGCCTCTTCAGGTAATTTGCTCCCCGATGGTAACTGATGTTCAACGATGGCAGTCATCAGCGCGTGATAGATGGGTTCGCCGCTGTCACCTAGGTCGGAGGCCGTTTTCAGCCCTGTTTTACTCTTCATTCCCTACTCCGGTCAACACCATTTCTGTCAAGAAAGCGTACTCAGGAATCACAACTTTTGTATACACGAAATTACAATCTGGCCTAGATCCTGCAATGTCTCCTGCAACCCGGTTTATTGATAACTGTATTCATAGGAGCAGGTTTCATGCCAAATAGTGAAGTGTCTTCCCAGGCAGCAGCAGCTGAAGCCAATGCCAACTACAGCCCAAGGCTGTGCAATGAGGATCTGGCACCGACGCGTGACCAGAACTGGAGCTGGTACAACATCTTTTCTTTCTGGATGTCCGATATACACAGCATGGGAGGTTATGTGGTGGCGGCCAGCTTCTTTACGCTCAATCTTGCCAGCTGGCAGGTTCTGCTGTGCCTGCTGGCCGGTATCTGCATTGTGCAGCTGTGCGCCAACCTAGTGGCGAAACCCAGTCAGATGGCTGGCGTGCCTTACGCGGTGATCTGCCGCCAGGCGTTTGGCGTCTTTGGCGCGAATATCCCGGCGGTGATCCGCGGTCTGATCGCTTTTGCTTGGTACGGTATCCAGACCTATTTGGCGGCGAATGCGCTGATGCTGTTCTCCCTTAAGTTCTGGCCGGAGCTGAGCTCCCTGACACAATCTTCGTGGCTGGGCCTGTCGCTGCCGGGCTGGATCTGCTTCGGGATTATGTGGTTCCTGCAGGCGATGGTGTTCTGGCATGGAATGAACGCTATTAAGCGCTTTATCGATATCGCCGGTCCGGCGGTGTATGTGGTGATGGTAGCGCTGGCAGGATGGATTGTATACAAAACGGGTTTCAGCGGTATCTCTCTGACGCTGGCGAGTAAATCGCTGACCAGCGGAGAGCAGGCGTGGCAGATGATTACCGCCACCGCGCTCGTGGTTTCGTACTTCTCCGGCCCACTGCTTAATTTTGGTGACTTCTCGCGCTACGGTAACAGCCTAGGCGAGATCCGCCGTGGCAATCGCTGGGGCCTGCCGTTCAACTTTCTGCTGTTTTCGATCGTTACCGTGGTGATTGTCTCCGGCACGCAGTCGCTTTTTGGCCGCATGATTACTAACCCTATCGAAACCGTCAGCATGGTGGATAACAATCTGGCCGTGGCGATTGGGCTGCTGACGATGATCACCGCGACCATCGGTATCAATATTGTGGCGAACTTCGTTTCCCCGGCGTTCGATTTTTCTAACTGTTCTCCGCAAAAAATCAGCTTCCGCACCGGCGGGATGATTGCAGCCGTCGGATCGGTACTGCTGACACCGTGGAATCTGTTCCAGTCACCGGAGCTGATCCACTATACGCTGGACGTGCTGGGCGCGTTTATCGGGCCGCTGTTCGGGATTCTGCTGGCAGATTTCTACCTGATTAAGTGCAGCCAGATTTCAGTTGATGACCTGTTTGATGATACGCCGAAGGGGATTTACTGGTACAAGGGCGGCTTTAACCCGAAAGCGATTGCTGCTCTGCTGCCGTCAGTGGCGATTGGCCTAGTGATTAGCTTTATCCCTTCCCTGCATGCCGTGGCGAACTTTAGCTGGTTTATTGGTGTGGCGCTGGGTGCCGGGAGCTATCGCTGGATTGCACGCGGTGACCTAGCGGCAAGCGTGGCGAAAGGCTATAGCGCTAAAGTGGCGATGCAGAAAGAGTAGTATTAAAGGGCCAGCACTCTGCTGACCCAGTCTGCCAGCTAAGGATAAATCTGCTGTAAAATTTTCTCCTCTCCCGATCCAAAGCAAAAAAGACGATTTTTTCTTCATGCTTTTATCATTATAAGTGAGCCTGTCCGTAATTCTGTGTAACTGCCCTCGTATTAAAGGTGATCGCTCAGGCGGTCACCGAACTCGATAATAAAGCGACGCATCGCCAGCCGCCAGTTCTGGATTAGCATACTCCATTTTTTTGATGCATCTTTTGATCGCCAGATAAACAACTTTCCGTACCGTCTTGTCCGTCGGGGAGTTATGGTCATTTGTCGTGTATGGGAATTCGAGGAAGGTGGCGTATCCTGCTGATTGATTTCTTCTAGGAGGTCGAGTCTATCAAGGTGGTGTAAATTCACTTACAGCCTTCCGGTCCGGTAGTGGCAACGCGTCGATTAC
>NZ_MAYS01000039.1 GCF_001756855.1 Candidatus Erwinia dacicola
AAAGGCTAACTCATCAATAACTTTGCAACAGTGCCAAATAAAAATACAATACAATCAATTCATGACGTTAGTTTAAAAAACAAACAGGGGTATAAACAGGGGTATTAAGTGTGCCGCCTTCCGTCATTGCGGTGTGACTCAAACTTGGCTGCCATGCCGTAATGAAAATAATATTTCACCATAATACAATATGTTACTGCGAATAAAGCTTGTACGATTGCGGTCATTGATAATGGATATCAGTTCACTCCATTCGCGAGTTAAAAGCCGTTTAAACCGTGCCAGCGTTTAATTTATGGAGCAGTGTGTAACTTGAGATCATAACATTTATTTATCTTTTGATCGAAAATTAGTCACACCCTAACGGATTGGTAAAAAGCTGAAAATGCAAAAATGTTGTGAGAACGTTAAAATAACCGCTATAAGTTTGATGTGGATCTCATTTATGCTGATATGCTGTGCCGTTACAGTGGGCAACCACCACTGACATCTCAAAAAATCCAAAAAATAAGGAGAAGTCTATGAACCTGACCCATTGGCAATCCCGCTTTGACGCTTTTCTCTTCGAAACTTGGCAGCATGGCGATAAAGCTCATGATATTGCGCACCTTAAGCGCGTCTGGCGAAGCGCGCAGCGCATCATGCAGGGGACAGAGGCTGATGAGCTGGTGGTGCTCACCGGCTGCTGCTTCCACGACATCGTAAACCTGCCAAAAAACCATCCCGAGCGTCATCTGGCCTCGAAACAGGCCGCAGATGAAACCCGGCGCATTTTGCGCGAGGTATTTCCTGATTTTCCCACAGACAAAATTGAGGCGGTGGCGCATGCGGTGCACGCCCACAGCTTCAGCGCTGGTGTGACGGCAAAAACACTGGAGGCGAAAATTGTGCAGGACGCTGACCGCCTTGAATCGCTGGGTGCAATTGGCCTAGCGCGCGTGTTCTACGTTTCGGGTGCACTGGGGCGTTCGTTATTTGACAGCAACGATCCGCTGGGGCGTGACCGTTCGCTGGATGATGCCGAGTGGGCGCTGGACCATTTCCAGAAAAAACTGCTAAAGCTGCCTGAAACTATGCAGACCGCTGAAGGGAAAAGGCTGGCCGAATTTAACGCCAGTTTCCTAGTAACCTATATGGCGAAGTTATGCGCTGAATTAAAAGGGGATTTCTGTGCCCTAGATCAAAGCGTGCTGGAGGAGTTCAGCCCGTTAGCAGAGAAATTTTAAATTTTTGTGACAGCATGGTTGCGTCGCACATTAGAGGTTAGCTTGTTGGGACAATTCTCAGGAGAATCAGGTATGACCGACAAAGTCAGTTTAACTATCAAGATCGATCCTTCCCTTAAGGAAACGATTAAAGCCGTTGCTCTGGAAAACCAGCTTTCGTTGAGTGAAGTTGTGACTCTAGTGAAAAGGGCACTGTTGCAAAGATCTGGCGATGGTAAACTGATGCCACTATTTAGTTGAAGGAACGGCACATGAACCCATTTAAAGGTCGACATTTTGAGTGTCATATTATCCTGTGGGCCGTCCGCTGGTACTGCAAATATGGCATCAGTTATCGTGAGCTGCAGGAGATGCTGGCTGAGCGAGGGGTAAATGTCGATCACACCACGATTTATCGATGGGTTCAGCGTTCTGCACCTGAAATGGAAAAGCGGCGGCGCTGGTACTGGCGTCAACCTTCCGGTTTTGGCTCATGGCATCTCGATGAAACCTACGTGAAGGTCAACGGACGCTGGGCTTATCTGTA
>NZ_MAYS01000040.1 GCF_001756855.1 Candidatus Erwinia dacicola
TGCGTAACGTGCTGGGGCGAGTCAGCAGAGCCAGCCAGTCGGTTGTCCGTGCCGCGTTGCAACAGGTGTTCGTGCAGACGGAGGAACAAAACGCCCATGCCACCTGGCGCGAGGTCGCGGCCCAGCTGGAAAAGAACTTCCCGGCAGTCACAGAGATGATGGACGAAGCGGAGGCGGAGGGGCTGGCGTACTTCGGGTTCCCGGGAGCGCACCGGGTGAAAATCCACTCCACGAACACGCTGGAGCGCCTGAATAAAGAGGTGAAGCGGCGTTCCCACGTGGTGGGTATCTTCCCCAACGAAGAGAGCATAACCCGGCTTCTGGGTGCGGTGCTGACGGAGCAGAACGAAGAATGGCTGTTGCAGAACCGCTACCTGCCGCAGCACAGCATGGCGGAGATAGAGCAGACCGCTGAAAACGATGTGATCGAGGCGCTGCCACTCAGCGCTTAACAGACATATTACCGGACCGGAAGGCTGGATCTGAATTTACACCACCTTGACGGACTCGACCGGACTCTTCAAACATTTCCTCCAACATGCGGTTCAGCTTTTCCCGATCACTTTTGCTGGCGTCGCTATTTAAAACGTTCGCCTGCATCGGCTTAACCCTAACTTCGGCATCGGGAAAAAGTCCTCGTACGCGTCTGGTTAGTTCGTTCAGAACGATATCTTTTGCGCTAGGCAGTCCCGCTACGTTTCTCTTGTCATAAACGAGTTCAACGAACATAAAAGCCCCTTACACTGGTTGGATATACAGTCAATATTTAACTAGTTATTCATACCGTATCAAGTTGTGCCCGTCTTGCGTAAGGTTCTGCTATGCTCAGGCAGCGGCAAAATGTACAATCACGGGCATAAAATTTTCTTTGTACATGCGTTTGTACATAATGGAATTGAAGAACATGACAATAAGCCACTATCTCGCAGAGGTAGCCAAACGAAGAACGTTTGCCATTATCTCGCACCCGGATGCCGGTAAAACCACCATCACTGAAAAAGTGCTGCTGTTCGGACAGGCGATCCAGACCGCCGGTACGGTAAAAGGCCGTGGCTCCAACCAGCATGCCAAGTCCGACTGGATGGAGATGGAAAAACAGCGTGGTATCTCTATCACTACCTCGGTGATGCAGTTCCCCTATCGCGATAGCCTAGTCAACCTGCTAGACACCCCGGGGCACGAAGACTTCTCCGAAGATACTTACCGTACTCTGACAGCGGTTGACTGCTGTATGATGGTGATCGACGCAGCGAAAGGCGTTGAAGATCGTACCCGTAAGCTGATGGAAGTGACCCGTCTGCGCGACACGCCGATCCTGACCTTTATGAACAAACTCGACCGTGACATCCGCGATCCAATGGAAGCGATGGATGAAGTTGAGAGCGAGCTGAAAATCGCCTGTGCGCCAATCACTTGGCCAATAGGCTGCGGCAAGCTGTTTAAGGGCGTGTACCACCAGTATAAAAATGAAACCTACCTGTACCAGACCGGTAAGGGCCACACCATTCAGGAAATACGCGTGATTAAAGGGCTGGATAACCCGGATTTGGACGCCACCATCGGTGAAAATTTCGCAGGGCAGCTGCGCGACGAGCTGGAGCTGGTGCAGGGCGCATCACACGAGTTTGACCGCGAGCTGTTCCTAGTAGGCCAGCTGACCCCGGTATTCTTCGGGACTGCACTGGGCAACTTCGGCGTTGACCATATGCTCGATGGGCTGGTGGAGTGGGCACCATCACCGATGCCGCGCGATACTGATCTGCGCACCGTCACCGCTGCCGATGAGAAATTTACCGGCTTCGTGTTTAAGATTCAGGCTAACATGGATCCGAAACACCGCGACCGCGTGGCGTTTATGCGCGTGGTGTCCGGGAAATATGAAAAAGGCATGAAGCTGCGCCAGGTGCGCACCGGTAAAGATGTCACTGTCGCTGCCGCGCTGACCTTTATGGCCGGTGACCGTTCGCACTTGGAAGAAGCCTATCCTGGCGATATTATCGGCCTGCACAACCACGGTACTATCCAGATCGGCGACACCTTTACCCAGGGCGAAAATATGAAGTTCACCGGTATTCCGAACTTCGCCCCGGAGCTGTTCCGCCGCATTCGCCTGCGCGACCCGCTGAAGCAGAAACAGCTGTTGAAAGGGCTGGTGCAGCTGTCGGAAGAGGGCGCGGTACAGGTATTCCGCCCGGTACACAACAACGATCTGATCGTGGGCGCGCTGGGTGTTCTGCAGTTCGACGTGGTGGTTGCGCGCCTGAAAAGCGAATACAACGTGGAAGCGATCTACGAAGCGATCAACGTCTCTACCGCCCGCTGGGTAGAGTGCGACAACGCGAAGATGTTTGATGAGTTCCAGCGTAAGAATGAAGTTAACCTAGCGCTCGACGGCGGCGATAACCTGACCTATATCGCACCAACCATGGTGAACCTCAACATTACCCAGGAGCGTTATCCTGACGTAGTGTTCCGCAAAACCCGCGAGCATTAATCTTCCTAGGGCCGACCAGAGAAGTGGTCGGCCCCTACTGTATGAACTGGACCCCGATAGTTGGACTCTACCCACGCGCGCAAGCTGGGCATCGAGGTCGGCATCTTCTGCGCCCTGCACACCTATGGCCGCCAGCTCAATCAGCACCCGCACATCCACGTCTCCGTCACCCGTGGTGGTCTGGACGTTATGCACGGCGTTTGGCGCCGCCTCTTCTTTAAAAAGAAGGCTGTGGAGGAAATCTGGCGGAGCGCGGTCATCCGCCTGCTGCGCGGTCTGGGTCACATCCGCGATGAGCGCCAGTGGCGGCGTTATCTGCAGGCGCAGTATGGCCGGTACTGGAAGGTACACTTTGCGAAGAAGACCCGGGGAGCCTGGCACAGCGTGAAATACCTCGGCCGCTACCTGAAGCGGCCGCCGGTGTCGGCCTCCCGCCTGCGGCACTATGGCGGTGGCACGGTGGTCCACCACTACCTCGATCACCGCACGGGG
>NZ_MAYS01000041.1 GCF_001756855.1 Candidatus Erwinia dacicola
GCAAAACGCACCTGGCGACCACCATTGGCTATAAAGCCGCGATGGCGGGGTTAAGCATCCGGTTCATTACCGCCGCCGACATGATGCTGCAACTGATGGCGTCACACCGTCAGGGTGACCTGAAGGGCTACCTGAACCGCGTTGTAGGTAAGCCTAAGCTGTTGATCATTGACGAAGTGGGCTATCTGCCGTTCGGTAAAATGGAGGCGAACCTGTTCTTTCAGGTCGTTGCTAAACGCTATGAGTCAGGCAGCGTGATCCTGACCAGCAACCTGCCGTTTACTCAGTGGTCCGGAACGTTTGGTGATGACGAAACGCTGACGGCAGCGATGCTGGATCGGCTGCTTCACCATGCGCATATCGCCCAAATCAGCGGCCAAAGCTACCGACTGAAGGATAAGCTGAAAAGCGGTCAAATCCAGAAGAAAACGAAAGCAACAACGTTCGAGTAATTCAAAGGGGGTGGGTCAGAATTCGATCGGTATTGACACACCCTTAAGGGCGCTACGTTCTGCCACTGACATGATTTTTTAGACAACTTTGCTGGATACTTCGTTGAGGCAATGTAAAATGGAACGGGTTAGTTGTTACCTTACCAGTTACAGCATAGAGTATGGCTGCCTTGTCTTACCTCAGCTTGAGGATGCGAGCCCACCCCCCTAAGACGTTTGCTATCTCAAATGGATGCAGCAAAACGCATGAGGACAATGAAGTCAAATGGGAACTTTTTTTAAACAAATCTACCGATACACTCATCCCCGTCGCTACAGGCATAATGAGAATCTCTGGCCGTATGTGAAAATCACTCGCGCCAGTGAAGGTTATATCAACAGTTTGAGCTTGCGTGGGAAGCGTGTTCCCATTGTCAACCTGTCCGATCTCCAAAAAAAATATTCAGGAGATTTGCTGATTGTTGCCTCCGGCCCATCGGTTAATGAAACCGACTTTACTCCTCTCCAATCGCTACCAGCGATGGGAGTAAATGGTTCATGGTTTTTGAGCGATAAAATAAATTTTAAATTTTTTGTTATCGTTGATATGACATTTATCGATCAAAGACTGAGTATGATTGAAGAGGTGATTAGCGATCCTGACCTCCTCTTTTTCACAACAGTCCATGGCATTGTTAAAATTATTGATCACTTTGGCCAATTCGCCATTAGTTGTCAGGTAGCAATAATAGAAGATGCCTGTATGAAGATTTTTCAACCAACGGTTTTTAACCACGAAATATCTCTTCATTGGCAGCATGAGAAGAGCGTTAGATTATGGAAAGAAGATAAAAGCATTGCTTTTAATCATGATATTCGCAAAGGAATTTTTGACGCTGCTACCGTAGTCTATTGGTCATTACAAATTATACAGTTTATAGGATTCAATAGAGTAATCATCGCAGGTTTGGATATGAATAATTTTCAGCAACCAAGGTTTTATGAAAAAAAAGATGATATTTCTCCTTGTTACCTAGAAAGTCAATTTACTGCTTTGATTAAACCAGCCTTTATACATGCTAGAAATGAATTAGAATCTAAAGAAATTGAAGTTTTGAATCTTTCGCTGCACAGCGCGTTAGATAGCTCTATTTTTAGAAAGGTTAACCCCAATGACGTTTAATGATAGAAAAAAAACTTTAAGTAAACCCCTCCTCTTCTTTTATGGGTTGTTCCTGTTGCTTTTACCTGTATTAGGTGGTCTCGGAAAAGTTAACAATGCATTTCACATTGCATTATTTCTTGGAATTGCAACTATTTACAATAAAGACTATCGTGATAAGTTATTCCGCAACCCAACCTTTAATTTCGGACTAATAGTCATTGCCATTTTCTTAGCTTACTTCTCACTTAGTAACTTATGGGGGTCGGAGCCAAACACTTTAACGTCAGAATTAAAACATAGTTTTTATATTACGGTTTTTATAGTGCTCTTTTATTTTTCTACGCTTTACGAAAATAAAAATACAATGCTAGCACTTATTTTCTCTTCCACAATACTATTGTGTATTCTAACCTTGATTTTTGTTGATAAACATGCATTTCTTACAATGCGCTTACAAAATGGTTTTTCACTTGCACCTAAAAATGTAATCGACATGGCTGGTTATTATGGGATTGGCATGTTTTGTGGTCTAATATTAATTAGAGAAACGGGTAATAAGTGGCTGTATCTTCCGGTCGCGTTTTTGTTTATTGGTATATTACTAACACAAAGTCGTGGGCCGCTTTTCTCTCTTATAATTTCATGCATACCTTTAGTGCTATTATTTAAGTGCGTTCATCTTGGTCATTTGTTTATAACTGGATTGATTGTGCTTGCCATCTTACTCTTATTAATATTCTCAGGTGCTGACTACATATTATTAAATCGATTAGAAGAGAGTTATTCCCAAGGTTATATTCGTTTTGGTATTTGGGAAAATGCACTTACCTACGTTCAGCAAAAACCTTGGTTTGGATGGGGATTCAATCAGGAAATCAATTTTGTTAATGAAATAGGACAACGAGTCCGAACCACCCATAGCCTGTACTTTGCAACGCTAGTAAAGGGTGGAATTATTGGTGCGTTACTACTGCTAAGCGTGATTGTCTTTGGCTTATATATGGCTTGGAGGCAAATCAAAGCAAATCAGTCTCTTGAAGCCACAATGTTCGTTTTCAGTCTGATGTTCTATGCCACTCAGGGTATGTTTTTAATCAGTAACCCTAGCGGACCTTGGATTATGTTCTGGCTGCCGTTAGCAGTCGTTATGGCACTACCTAAACGTTAATAGTCATTATAAATGGGTACACCGCGAATTCAGATAATAAGTGCAACGCTCGGTCATGTAGATGGAGGGACGGTTAGCTACCGATAAGCTATCCTGCTCTTCCGACTAAAGATGAGCGAGTAACTATGAAATATCAGCAGTGAACCGAAGGATTACGATACCAGATAGCTCTGTTGTGTGAAGACAAAGTTAGTCAGGCCGAGATTGGTCGCCGGTTAGGCGTCTGTAAGTCAACAGTCTCGCGGGAACTGCGCCGTAA
>NZ_MAYS01000042.1 GCF_001756855.1 Candidatus Erwinia dacicola
GAAGAAAACGAAAGCAACAACGTTCGAGTAATTCAAAGGGGGTGGGTCAGAATTCGATCGGTATTGACAGCACAGCGGATAGCGGCTTCGTTATCGGCATTGATATAGAAGCGGGCAACGGCAACCGGATCGCCGTGTTCATCCACCACCATCTGATGATGCGCCAAGGCATCCCAGGCGTCACGCTCGGCCCCCAGCGGCTGATGCAGCGGTTTGCGCAGCATCTCCCAGCGAAACCGGTAGTAGGTATCTAGCTCTTCTGCGGTTTCAGGTGCGCAGAGGTGATACATAAAATGGTTCTCTCTGTCTGAGCCCGTCAGGCCATTCCTTTGCCGCTCGGCCAGCTGCGTCAAACCTGCAGCCAGAAAGTGACGGGACCATCGTTGACCAGCGCCACTTTCATGTCGGCGGCAAAACGTCCGGTTTGCGTGGTAGTCCCTTTTTCGCGACAGCAGGCGGTGAAGTAGTCATACAACTCTTCGGCAACATCTGGGGCGGCCCCGCCGGAGAAGCTCGGGCACATCCCTTTTTTGGTGTCTGCCGCCAGCGTGAACTGCGAAACCACTAGCACGCTGCCCCCGACCTGCTGCACGTTTAGATTCATTTTGTCATTTTCGTCGCCGAAAATACGGCTGCCCAGCACTTTATCAACCAGTTTGCGAGCGCTCTCCCGGGTATCTTCTTTTTCCACTCCGAGCAGGATCAGCAATCCCGGCCCAATCTTACCTAGGGTTTCGCCCACTACCGTAACGCTGGCAGAAAGTGCCCGTTGAATTAATGCAATCATGATTCCTCGTTTTCTCTTTCTTGTTCTTCTTGTTTCAGCTGGAGGTAATCACCCAGCGTGGCGGTAATTTCCGCCCCTAATAAAACAATACACCACGTCCAGTACACCTACATGAACAAAATGGGATAACGGCAAGCACGCCGTAAATTAACTGGTACGAGGGGAACATCGTAACATATAGACAGGCCCCCTGAATATCCAGACAGGTAGACACTCTTAAAATAAGAGGTAGTCATAAAACTATGTTTAGCACTGGTCACAACGATAAAATAATTGAAATCCTGTCCGGACCTGAGCGTAGACGCCGTCGCACGCCACAGGAAAAAATCGGACACTGTTGCAAAGATAT
>NZ_MAYS01000043.1 GCF_001756855.1 Candidatus Erwinia dacicola
AGTCGACGGGGAAACTGCTGGGATAACGCCCCTATGGAGCGGTTCTTCCGGAGCCTGAAGACCGAATGGGTGCCGACGAAGGGCTATAACAGCTTCAGCGAAGCCCAGGGCGCGATAATCCACTATATAACGGGATATTACAGCGCTATCAGGCCCCATTGGTATAACGGTGGTCTGACGCCCAACAAATCTGAGCGGCTGTAGTACTTACAGTCTAATGCTGTGGCCAAGTCTTTGAAAGATAAGACCTTTCAATAACACGAAAGGCTAACTCATCAATACCTTTGCAACAGTGCCTTTTATCCGGGGCTGGTCAGTGGGTCATTTTGGTGCGTTTCTAGTGGGAATGGGCGGATCTGTTACATTGTAATGCTTTCCAAGCATCTATCTTGCTGCAAGATTGCTGTACTCAAGATTTTATTTTGCAATCTTGCAGCAAGCTGATAGGTTATTGCAAGATAGAAGTAGCTCTGAAGTATGGGGCTTTTCAAATTATTTGCTGCAATCTAGCAGCAAGAATAGAGGTAAATATGGCCTGGATTGTTGCATTCATATCCCAGAAAGGTGGCGTGGGTAAAAGCACTCAGGCCAGGGCTCTGGCCCGAGAGGCTACGGCTGGAGATATCAAGACCAAGTTAGGAGATTTGGATCTGGAACAGGCATCAAGTTTCGAATGGCATCGTCGTCGACTGGCTGCCGGATTGTCACCTGCTGCTTCCGTCGAGGTCTTCTCCACTGCTCAGCAGGCCATCGCTGCAGCAGGAGATGTAGACCTCCTTATTATTGACGGTCCTGCAAGAGCAAGTAAGGGTACATCAGAAATTTCGAAGATTGCCGATCTTATTGTACAGCCGACAGGAGCCTCACTCGACGATTTGGTACCGGCTATAAAAGTCTTCAATGCCCTGATAAAGGAAGGGATACCCCGTTCAAAACTGGTGTTTTCTTTAAGCCGTGTCGGAACCAATGCGGAAGAGGCTGATGCACGTGGATATATCGCCGAGGCAGGGTATGAAATTCTAGCCGGATGCCTTTTTGAGCGCCCAGCATATAGAAAAGCCATGAATGCCGGACTTGCCGTGACCGAAACCCGTTACAAGGGGCTGAACGAAAGGGCCGAAGAGCTTATCCAGGCTATGATCGACAAAATAGGAGAATAAAATTGGCAGATGTTTCCAAACTCAGATCAAAACGCCCCGGTGGTTTAGGTAGTCCTCCTGGCCCGGATGATGTTGCAACCAGCCTTAATGCACCTGAACTTGCTCCAGCAGTCCAGGTTACAAATGTTAAAACGGTGGTTGGGGAAAATTCCGACGAGCCTTATGTCCGCCGTGACGGTCGTTCTGCACGGAAGACGAACCGTACGCTTGCTTTCGCAACAAGGGTTACACCTGAATTTGATAAAGAGGTTCGTGATATCGCGGATCGTGAGGACCTGAAACTGGTTGAGGTTCTCGAAAAGTCCGTAGAAGCCTACAAAGAGAAGATGGGATATTAAAAATAATTGCAGCATGATAGCTGCAATTATTTTATAAAAGCAATCTTGCAGCAAGATCTAATCTATCATTATGCTAGCTTACTGCAAGAATAAAAGGTATATTACTCAAAATGAGTAACTGGGTGTTTAATTGAAAACTCAAATTGAGTTCTAAAAGGGGGTAAAATGAAGCTATTCTGTGATGACGGCTCTACTACCATTAAGCTGGCATGGTATGAAGGAAAGCAGCTAAGAACTTCATTGTCAGCTAATTTTCAGGCTTGATGGTTAGGAGATTGAATCGCCTCTTCTGATAGCATCCAACCATGGATGTCAGAACGAACTACCCTTTGATGCTGCGGCCGTGCGTAGATTTAAGTATGAAAATGCAGTTTTTGTCGTGTTTTTAATCGGATAGCCATTTTTCAGGCACACTAATCCGGCTCAGGCATCCGCAA
>NZ_MAYS01000044.1 GCF_001756855.1 Candidatus Erwinia dacicola
GGGGAAACTGCTGGGATAACGCCCCTATGGAGCGGTTCTTCCGGAGCCTGAAGACCGAATGGGTGCCGACGAAGGGCTATAACAGCTTCAGCGAAGCCCAGGGCGCGATAATCCGCTATATAACGGGATATTACAGCGCTATCAGGCCCCATTGGTATAACGGTGGTCTGACGCCCAACGAATCTGAGCGGCTGTACTACTTACAGTCTAATGCTGTGGCCAGTATTAGTTGATACAGTCTTTGAAAAATAAGACTTTTCAATAACACGAAAGGCTAACTCATCAATAACTTTGCAACAGTGCCCCCACACCTGCTCAGTGCCGCCAGTAAATTCAGTTTGTTCTTCTGTCGTTCCTGCCGGCGCCTTGCTAAAGTTATCCACGTCACGCTTAACCCGTAACGGGATACAAAAGTTTTAATAAGGATGCCATAATGAAAAAATTAATGATTTCCAGCTGTTTGCTGGCGACCTTTACTTCTGTAAGCGTACTGGCGGACGCTGCCAGTGATTTGCAGCAGCGCCTAGATAAAGTGAAAAGCTTCCACGCGACCTTTAATCAAAAAGTGACCGACGGCAGCGGCCAGTCCGTGCAGGATGGGGAAGGTGAGATGTGGGTACAGCGCCCGAATCTGTTTAACTGGCACATGACCGCGCCGGATGAAATCATCCTGATCTCTGATGGTAAAACCCTGTGGTTCTATAACCCGTTTATTGAGCAGGTCAGCGCCAGCTGGCTGAAAGATGCCACCAGCAATACGCCATTTATGCTGATTGCACGCAACCAGTCGAGTGACTGGAAGCAGTACAACGTGGCGCAAAAAGGCGATGATTTCTCGCTGACGCCGAAAGCGGCGAATGGCAATTTGAAGCAGTTCACCATTAACGTTTCGCCGAAAGGTACGATCAACCAGTTCAGCGCGATTGAGCAGGATGGTCAGCGCAGCAGCTACGCGTTGAAAAGCCAGCAAAACTGCTCCGTCAGCGCTGATAAGTTTATGCCGCCGCAGGGTGTGACCGTGGACGACCAGCGTCAGTGGGGGTTGCGTGAGTAATATGTCCCTCGACTTTTCCCGTAATGAATTTCAGCCTCTGGCCGCCCGTATGCGACCACGCACGCTGGCCGAATATATCGGCCAGCAGCATCTGCTAGCTGCAGGCAAACCGCTGCAGCGCGCGATTGAGGCCGGTCATCTGCATTCGATGATCTTATGGGGACCGCCAGGGACAGGGAAAACCACGCTGGCAGAAATTATCAGCCACTATGGTCAGGCCCACGTGGAGCGGATCTCAGCCGTAACCTCAGGGATGAAAGAGATCCGTGAGGCAATCCACTGCGCCAGACAGAACCACAATGCCGGGTGCCGCACCATCCTGTTTGTGGATGAGGTGCACCGCTTCAATAAAAGTCAGCAGGATGCCTTTCTGCCGGATATTGAAGACGGCACCATCACCTTTATCGGTGCCACCACGGAAAACCCCTCTTTTGAACTGAACTCCGCACTGCTGTCTCGTGTCCGCGTCTATCTGCTGAAAGCCTTGACCGCTGAGGATATCTCTGAGGTGCTTGACCAAGCGATGCAGGACAGCGAGCGTGGATACGGCAAAGAAAACATCGTGCTGCCGGAAAATACCCGCAATGTGATTGCCGAGTTGGTTAATGGTGATGCGCGTCAGGCGCTAAACACACTGGAGATGATGGCGGATATGGCGGATGTCAACGCAAAAGGCCAGCGCAAATTGACACCGCAGTTGCTCAATGAGGTGTCAGGCGAGCGCAGTGCGCGTTTTGATAACAAAGGCGACCGTTTTTACGATCTGATCTCCGCGCTGCATAAGTCCGTGCGCGGTTCCGCTCCCGATGCGGCGCTTTATTGGTATGCGCGCATTATCACCGCTGGGGGCGACCCGCTGTATGTGGCGCGCCGCCTGTTGGCGATTGCTTCCGAGGATGTTGGCAATGCTGAGCCGCGCGCAATGCAGGTAGCGATTGCTGCTTGGGACTGCTTTACCCGCGTTGGCCCGGCGGAAGGCGAACGGGCGATTGCTCAGGCCATTGTTTACCTCGCCTGCGCACCAAAAAGCAATGCCGTTTACAGCGCGTTCAAGTCAGCGATGCGCGATGCGCGTGAAAGTCCGGATTATGATGTGCCGGAACATCTGCATGACGCGCCAACCAAGCTGATGAAGGAGATGGGGCTGGGGGCAGAATATCGCTATGCTCACAACGAACCGAACGCCTATGCCGCCGGTGAAGAGTACTTCCCAGTGCAAATGGCGCAGACCCGTTATTATCAGCCAACCACACGCGGGCTGGAAGGTAAAATCGGCGAAAAGCTCGCCTGGCTTGCTGAACAGGATCAAAATAGCCCGACAAAACGCTACCGCTGACCATGACGTTGCGGTAAGGTTAGCAATGAATTCAATGTATTCTGTATAAGAGTAAGCCCCTTCTTTTGACACTTAAACAATAAGCACAGGACAAGCATGCTCGATCCCAATCTGTTGCGTAATGAGCCAGACGCAGTCGCTGAAAAACTGGCACGCCGGGGCTATAAGCTGGACGTTGATACGCTGAGCGCGCACGAGGAGCGTCGCAAAGTACTGCAGGTAGAAACTGAAAATCTGCAGGCTGAACGTAACTCGCGATCCAAATCCATCGGGCAGGCCAAAGCACGTGGGGAAGATATCGAGCCGTTGCGCCAGGAAATGAGCGCACTGGGTGAACGCCTGGATGCCGCGAAAGCCGAGCTGGAAAAACTATTGACCAGCATTAACGACTTCGCGCTGGCTATCCCTAATATTCCTGCGGATGTGGTGCCACTGGGTAAAGACAACAGTCAAAACCAAGAAATCAGCCGCTGGGGTAAACCGCGCAAATTCGATTTTGCCGTACGCGATCACGTCGAACTGGGCGAAATGGCGGCCGGGCTGGACTTTGTTGCGGCGGTTAAACTGACCGGTTCACGTTTTATCGTGATGCGCGGTCAGATTGCGCTGATGCATCGTGCGCTGAGCCAGTTTATGCTAGATCTGCACACCGAGCAGCACGGCTACCAGGAAACGTATGTTCCTTACTTGGTTAACCATGCCAGCCTGTACGGTACCGGTCAGTTGCCAAAATTTGGCGAGGACCTGTTCCATACCCGTCCGCTGGAAGAAGAAGCATTAAGCAGCAACTATGCGCTAATCCCAACTTCGGAAGTACCACTCACCAACCTAGTGCGAGACAAGATCCTCGCAGAAGAGACACTACCGTTCAAAATGACCGCGCACACGCCGTGCTTCCGCTCTGAAGCAGGGGCTTATGGCCGCGATACGCGTGGTCTGATCCGCATGCACCAGTTCGATAAAGTGGAGATGGTGCACATCACCCGTCCGGAAGATTCCATTGACGCGCTGGAAGAGCTGGTAGGCCACGCTGAGAAAGTGCTGCAGCTGCTGAATCTGCCCTATCGTAAAGTGCTGTTGTGTACCGGCGACATGGGCTTTGGTTCGCACAAAACTTACGATTTGGAAGTCTGGCTGCCTGCGCAGGATACTTACCGCGAAATCTCTTCCTGCTCAAATATGGGTGATTTCCAGGCGCGCCGTATGAAAGCACGCTGCCGTCTGCGAGGCGAAAAAGCCACTCGTCTGGTGCATACCCTGAATGGCTCCGGTCTGGCAGTAGGGCGTACGCTGGTGGCGGTACTGGAAAACTACCAGCAGTCTGATGGTCGTATTGAGGTGCCGGAAGTGCTGCGCCCGTACATGAAAGGACTTGAGTTTATTGGCTAATCACCTCGCTGATTGCTGAGTTCAGAACTCGCCGCTGTCGGGTTTTTTTATGCCCGCGATCGAGCAAAATAAATGATGGATAGTTCGGCACACTTGTAAGACAATGCGTAAACGTAAAGCCAGCGCCGTATTTAGCCATTAAGCCAGTGCGGGTAACTTAGACGCCCACCTGTTACAGACGGACATCTAAGTACGGAAACCCAATCCTGGCGAAAAGATCCTCGTAAAAATTATTCGAATGACTTCAAGCTCCGTATGGTCGAACTGGTTTCCCGCCCCGGTGCCTGCGTTGCACAGGGGTGTGAATCTGAGTCGTGCGCTGCTCTCTAACTGGGTTGATGCCTGTTGCCGATTAATGGCCCTGCTGGATGAAGCCCTCTACCACTACGTAATGGACTGCCGCAAATTGCATACGGACGATACTCCGGTACCGGTACTGGCGCCGGGCAGAAAGAAGACGAAAACCGGGCGCATCTGGACGTATGTGCGCGATGACCGGAACGCTGGATCGTCAGACCCGCCAGCGGCGTGGTTCGCTTTCTCTCCGGACCGACAGGGGAAGTATCCTCAGCAACATCTTCACCATTATCATGGTGTGCTGCAGGCTGATGCGTTCGCAGGCTACGACCAGTTGTTCAGTACAGAGCGTGACGGGTAAGCCGTTGTTGGCATCCCTGCATGTGTGGTTGGTGGAGAAAAGCGCAACGTTGTCGAAAAAATCCCGGCTGGGCGAAGCGTTCGCTTATGCCCTGAACCAGTGAGATGCGCTGTGCTACTACTGCGATAATGGCCTGGCAGAGCCTGATAACAACGTGGCAGAACGCGCGCTACGAGCCGTCTGCCTTGGTAAGAAAAATTACATCTTCTTCAGCAGCGACCATGGCGGTGAGCGCGGAGCCCTGCTATATGGCCTTATCGGAACGTGCAGGCTCAATAGTATCGATCCGGAAGCCTACCTTTGCCATATTCTGAGCGTACTACCGGAGTGGCCCAGCAACAAAATGGCGGAACTGCTGCCATGGAACGTAGATCTCACCACGAAATAGCCGTCAATACGACGCTCACTTAACGATTACGACAATTCAAAGCAAATTCAATGAGATAATTTGCGGCTAAAAGTTGTGACTTAGGTCTATAACTCTTGATGGTTAGGAAATTGAATCGCTCTTTTGAGATCGCCTGACCATGACTTTCATTGTGCACCATCCCTGTGATAACGCTGTTAACCGTGAGTCTGTGTGTGAACA
>NZ_MAYS01000045.1 GCF_001756855.1 Candidatus Erwinia dacicola
CAGTAATAGGTTAAGTGATAAAAAGTGTATAAAAATACAGGGGCCAATCCACTGTTGTAAAACGGCCTGCTGCTATGGCGTTAATAGGTGGCACATTTGATTGCGTGTCCGGGCCATCTTGACCTAGCGCGCCACTACCTACCTGAATCTGGTAGGCCGCTTCGTTAAATTTTTCTGCAATAATCAGTTCGTGCAGTTGCTCTAAATCGTTAATACTCATGGGAGAATGATCGTGACGTGCTGCATCAGATCGCGCAGTTGCTGGCGCTGCTGCATCCGTCAAGTTGGATGCTATCAAACATGTAACTTTGCGGAACCCGCCTCGCTGGGTGGTTAACCTAGTTAGTTATCCTGATACATCTCGTTAGTCGTCGTGGCATTGACAGAACATCAGAGCCGGAACGACAACGGCGGCGGTAACTTTGCGCATCGGTTAGCCCCGTGCTGGTTTCCGCATTCCGCTTCAACGAGATTGAGTTTACGGGGACAGATGCAAGCATGCGTCAGTGGGTGTAAAACTACGTAAAGTCATGGAATGAGCGCATAAGTTCACGGTATTTTTCCTGCGGAGGGCAGTAAAAATGAATAAAATCCTGTTGGTTGACGATGACCGCGAATTGACCTCGCTGCTGAAAGATTTGCTTGAAATGGAAGGATTCAACGTGCTGGTTGCCGGTGACGGCGAGCAGGCACTGGCGCTACTGGACAGCTCTGTAGATTTGTTATTACTCGATGTGATGATGCCGAAGAAAAACGGTATCGATACTCTAAAGGAGCTGCGTCAACAACATCAGACGCCGGTAATCATGTTAACCGCACGCGGTAGCGAGCTGGACCGTGTTCTGGGCCTCGAACTGGGTGCTGATGATTACCTGCCGAAACCCTTTAATGACCGCGAACTGGTGGCACGTATTCGCGCCATCCTGCGTCGTTCCAACTGGAGCGAACAGCAGCAACAACACGACAATAGCTCACCGACACTGGAAGTAGATATGCTGCGCCTGAATCCAGGCCGCCAAGAGGCCAGCTTTGAAGATATCACGCTTGATCTGACCGGTACGGAGTTCACGCTGCTGTATCTGCTGGCCCAGCATCTCGGCCAGGTGGTATCGCGCGAGCACCTGAGCCAAGAAGTACTTGGCAAACGTCTGACGCCGTTTGACCGGGCGATTGATATGCATATCTCCAACCTGCGGCACAAGCTGCCGGAACGCAAGGACGGTCATCCGTGGTTTAAAACCCTGCGTGGGCGCGGCTATCTGATGGTGTCCGCTACATGATATCCAGCCTGACCACCCGCATCTTTGCCATTTTCTGGCTGACCTTGGCACTGGTACTGATGCTGGTATTAATGCTGCCCAAACTTGATTCCCGTCAGATGACGCCGCTGCTGGATAACGAGCAGCGGCAGGGAACGATGATTGAGCAGCACGTTGAGGCGGAGCTGAGTCAGGACCCGCCCAATGATTTAATGTGGTGGCGCAGGCTGTTCCGCGCCATCGATAAATGGGCACCGCCCGGTCAACGCCTGCTGCTGGTGACCAGAGAAGGGCGCGTTATTGGCGCGCAGCATAACGAAATGCAGGTAATCCGTAACTTTATCGGCCAGTCCGATAACTCTGATCACCCGCAAAAGAAAAAGTATGGTCGGCTGGAGATGGTCGGCCCATTTTCGGTGCGCGATGGCGAAGATAACTATCAGCTGTATCTTATCCGTTCTGCGGGCAGTTCCCAGCTCGATTTTATCAACTTGCTGTTTGACCGCCCGCTGCTGTTGCTGATTGTTACCATGTTGATCAGTTCACCGCTGCTGCTGTGGCTGGCGTGGAGCCTAGCAAAACCGGCGCGCAAGCTGAAACACGCGGCGGATGACGTGGCGGTCGGTAACCTGCGCCAGCGGCCAGAGCTGGAATCGGGGCCGCAGGAGTTTCTTGCCGCCGGGGCCAGCTTTAACCAGATGGTCAGCGCGCTGGAGCGAATGATGACCGGTCAGCAACGACTGCTGTCGGATATCTCCCACGAGTTGCGTACACCGCTGACGCGCCTGCAGCTGGCGACCGCGCTGATGCGCCGCCGTCACGGTGAAGGTAAAGAGCTGGGGCGTATTGAGATGGAAGCACAGCGGCTGGACGGCATGATCAACGACCTGCTGGTGCTGTCGCGCACTCAGCATAAGAACGCGCTGGTAAGCGAGGCGATCAAAGCCAATTATCTGTGGTCCGACGTACTGGAAGATGCACGTTTTGAAGCCGAGCAGATGGGCAAAATGCTGGAGGTGCCTTACCCACCGGGACCGTGGCCGCTTTACGGCAACCCGAACGCGCTGGAAAGTGCCTTCGAGAACGTCGTACGTAACGCCCTGCGCTACTCCCACAGTAAGATTGCCGTCAGCTTCTCGGTTGATAAAAAAGGCATCACTATCCACGTTGATGACGATGGCCCGGGTGTCAGCGTGGAGAATCGCGAGCAGATTTTCCGCCCGTTCTACCGAACTGATGAGGCGCGCGACAGGGAGTCCGGCGGCACCGGGCTGGGGTTGGCGATCGTCGATAGCGCCATCCAGCAGCACCGCGGCTGGGTAAAAGCTGATGACAGCCCGCTCGGCGGCCTACGCCTGACGATATGGCTGCCGCTGTATACCACTCACAGCGAATAATTTGCTATCCTTCGGCCCTAGTTCCTTAGGGCCGCTTTCATGCTTAATATCGTCCTGTTTGAACCCGAAATCCCGCCGAACACCGGCAATATCATTCGTCTGTGCGCCAATACCGGCTTTTAGCTGCACTTAATCAAACCGCTCGGTTTCGCGTTGGATGATAAACGGCTGCGCCGCGCTGCACTACCACGAGTTCACCGCCCCATTCCCACTCGAAACGCAACAAAGTGACCCACTGGCCAGACCCGGATAAAATCTCCGTTCTGGTCCTACTGGAGAGCCTGTTGCATGCAGGGAAAACATCTGACTCAGAAAGAGCGGTTCTA
>NZ_MAYS01000046.1 GCF_001756855.1 Candidatus Erwinia dacicola
GGTGGGGCATGGTAAAGGTGATGTGCTGCCATTCGCAGTTGGGCAGGACGTGTTGTTGCTCAGCAATCCATTGCTCGGTAGACTTCATGCCGCAGGCGCTGCAGGCCTTTGACTTGCAGCTCTGGCAGAAGAAGCGGGAGTGGATACAGTCAGGTGAAGCGCAGCAGTAGCGGCGCACACCCATAGCGCAGGTCCCGCAGGCGCGCATGCGCTCAACGGAAAGTCGGGTCCACTGGCTGACGCTGTCGCCATGTTTTTCGAGATAGCGGTTCCAGCCGTCATCGACGGTGGCATCCTGCTGATTAAATTTGGTAACCATCGCCCGCGTCGGCTAGGCTTTCAGCCTGTAAGAATGTCGGGCGCTGGTGTTCCGGCAGTGACAGTCCCCAGTTAATGGTGCGGGTCACGTGGCCGGTTTCAGCCTGATACAGCATGGCATTATCCACATACAGCAGGCCGTGGATGCCCGCTCCGTCCAGCATCTTCACGATGCGCAGCGCCTGCTCCTGCGGCAGCGGATCGCTCTCGAGCACCGTTTTAGTCTGATAATCATATAAATAGTGCTATTACAGCAGATTGCAGGTGTATCGAGCGCCAGTGCCTGATAACAAAGAGCGGATGGCAACGTGATGGCGATTGGTCACGATCAGGATTTTTATTCCCGCCTGTTGCGTTTTTTCAGAGCTGCAAGCGATTCTTGCAGAATGGTTTTCGTTGGAGTTAACAGCGTGCCGTCCAGATCAAGGGCGATGATGCGATAGCTCATGTGCGATTCCGTGACTCGAAGTAAGCCAGTAAGTGTACACACCTTGTGACGCCGGCTTTAAAACTGGCGGTGCAATAATCCATTGACCTGATTTCCCGTTCACAACAAGGAGCATTCATGAAACAAATTGTTTATACTGCCAGCCCGGAAAGCCATCAGATCCACGCTTGGCAATTGAATGATGAGGGCGCACTGACGCTGCTGCAGGTGGTCGATGCACCGGGCCAAATACAGCCAATGGTGGTCAGCCCAGACAAAGCGTTTCTGTATGTGGGCGTGCGCCCGGATTTCCGCGTGGTGGCCTATCAGATTGATGCCGAAGGTAAGATCAAAGAAGCCGGCCATGCGCCGCTGCCGGGCAGCCCGACGCATATTTCTACCGACCGTAACGGGCGCTTTATTTTCGTAGGTTCCTATAACGATGCCTGCGTCAGCGTCAGTCCGATTGCTGCCGATGGCCTGCCGACTGCGCCGCTGGAGGTGGTGAAAGGACTGGAAGGCTGCCACTCTGCCAATATCGATCTCGGCAATAACACGCTTTTTGTTCCGGCGCTGAAGCAGGACCGCATCTGCCTGTTCACGCTGGGTGAAGACGGCAAACTAACGCCACACCCGCAGGCGGAAGTGAGCACTACCAAAGGTGCCGGTCCGCGCCATATGGTGTTCCACCTGAACCAATGTTACGCCTACTGCGTCAACGAACTGGACAGCAGCGTCGACGTCTGGGACATCAGCGCCAGCAACGTGCAGAAGGTGCAGAGCTTGGATATGATGCCGGAAGGCTTCAGCAACACGCGCTGGGCGGCAGATATTCATATCACCCCGGATGGTCGCCACCTGTACAGCTGTGACCGTACCGCCAGCATTATTACCGTGTTCAGCATCAACGCCACTGGCTCGGCATTAACAACTGAAGGCTATCAGCCAACCGAAACCCAACCGCGCGGTTTTAACATCGACCACAGCGGCCAGTATCTGGTGGCGGCAGGGCAGAAGTCACATCATATCGAAGTGTACAAAATTACCTCCGATCATGGCCTGCTGCAGCCGCTGGCGCGTTACGCGGTCGGTCAGGGCCCGATGTGGGTGGTGATTCACCAACTGGGTTAATAGTCTTAGAGCTCAGGCATACCTGACTGCGACTGTTAAACACGGGTATCGCTGTAGGGGCGGGTCATGACCCGCCCGGTCTAGGCATGACTGGACCCTACGTTAATTCTCTCATCCAGTAGCGGCGAAACGCAAAACGGCGGACCCGAACAGCGGTCCGCCCCTCCAAATTTTAGGCACTGTTGCAAAGATATTGATGAGTTAGCTTTCGTGTTATTGAGAGGTCTTATCTTTCAAAGACTCTGCTCACCAGACGCATCTCGCCTAGGGGATGCCCCAAATAAAATGATTCTGCCTGACCTTTTTGTAGCGCCCGCATCACTTCAATGCCTTTGATTGTGGCGTAAGCCGTCTTCATTGATTTGAAGCCCAGCGTGGCGTTGATTATC
>NZ_MAYS01000047.1 GCF_001756855.1 Candidatus Erwinia dacicola
TACAGTCTAATGCTGTGGCCAGTATTAGTTGACCACTACACTTTATCTGTGTTGATCAACCGTGGAATTTGCAGGCGCTTCGTATTATTCAGAAGTTTACCCATAAAGCGATAGGCGGCTTTGGTGTGACGACGTGAAGACAGGTAAAAGTTAATGGTGCAGCCCCTGCTGTCGACGGCGCGGTACAGATAAGCCCAGCGTCCGTTGACCTTCACGTAGGTTTCATCGAGATGCCATGAGCCAAAACCGAAAGGTTAACGCCAGTACCAGCGGACGGCCCACAGGATAATATGACGCTCAAAATGTCAACCTTTAAATGGGTTCATGTGCTGCTCCTTCAACTAAACAGTGGCATCAGTTTACCATCGCCAGATCTTTACAACAGTGCCACTGTCAGACAGTAATCTGTTCCATCGCCTGTAAAATACGCTTTTCGGAGATTGGGTAAGGCGTCCCCAGCTGCTGCGCAAAGAAACTGACGCGCAGCTCCTCAATCACCCAGCGGATATCCTGTACTTTCTCATCATCCCTTCGCTCAAGCGGCAGCTTGTTGAACCACGTATTCCACGCTTGCTTCACCGTTTCAATCTTCATCATGCGCGCACGGTCGCTGTGCGGATCGACCACCAGTTTCTCCATGCGTAGCTCAATGGCGTGTAGATAGCGCAGGGTATCGCCGATGCGTTTCCAGCCGTTGCCGGTGACAAATCCGCGATACACCAAGCCCCCCATCTGCGCTTTGATATCCGACAGCGACAGCGCCATCGTCATGTCGACGCGCCCTTTCAGCCGCTTATTGATGTTGAATACCGAGGTGAGGATCTGTTCGACCTTTTTCGCAATCCCGACCACCGTGTCGTTCAGCTCGGCCCGCACTTTGTCATGCAGCTGCATGTAGCCCTGCTCCTGCCAGCTTGGGCCACCGTGTTCAGCGATCAGCTTATCAACACCGCAAGCGATGCAGTCGTCGATCAGATCCAGAACTTTGCCATAAGGGTTGAAATACAGCCCCAGCTTGGCCTTGTTTGGCAGCTTTTCGTGCAGATACTTAATCGGCGACGGGATATTCAGCAGCAGCAGGCGGCGCTGGCCGCGCCACATCGCCTTTTGCTGCTCGTGCTGCGAGTCAAACAGGCGAATCGCCACGCTCTCTTTTTCATCCACTAGCGCAGGCCAAGCTTTCACGCTGTAGCTACCGCGCTTCTGCTCGAGGTAATCCGGCAGATCGCCAAAGTTCCAGATATGCAGTCCGCTCTGTTCCAGACCATCATCAGCCACTTTCGACAGGGTTTCTTGAACTTTGCCTTTTAGCTGCAGTTTTAACGCCGTTAGATCTTTACCTTCCACCAGCGTGCGGTTGTTTTCGTCAACGATGCGGAAGGTCATTTTCAGATGATCGGGTATCTGATCCCACTGCCAGGCTTCGCGTTCCAGCGTCACGCCCGACATGCGGTGGAATACGCGCTCCAGCGACTCAAGCAGCGACAGCTCCAGCGGCGTTGCGCGGCAGAGGAATGCGTCGGCGTAATTCGGCGCGGGAACAAAGTTACGGCGTAACAGCTTAGGCAGTGATTTGATCAGCGCAATCACCAGCTCGCGGCGGATGCCGGGAATCTGCCACTCAAAGCCTCTCTCTTCCACCTGGTTGAGCAGCGGCAGCGGCACGTGCACCGTCACGCCATCGGCATCCGCCCCTGGCTCAAACTGGTAGCTCAAGCGCAGTTTCAGATTGCCCTGATGCCAGAAGTTTGGATAGTCAAGCTTGCTGACATTTTCCGCACCCTGCTTGATCAGCATCTCTTTGGCAAAGTTCAAGCGGTCCGGCTCTTCACGACTGACGGTTTTCCACCAGCTGTCGAAGTGGCGCGCGGAGACCACGTCGTGGTCAATACGCTGGTCGTAGAACGCGAACAGCGTTTCATCATCCACGAGGATGTCGCGGCGGCGCGACTTGTGCTCCAGCTCTTCGACTTCGGCGCGCAGCTTAAGGTTGGCCTTAAAGAAGGCGTGGCGCGTCTGCCAGTCGCCCTCCACCAGGGCATGACGGATAAACAGCTCGCGCGACAGCGCCGGGTCAATCGTGCCGTAATTCACCTTACGGGCAGCGACGATCGGCAGGCCGTACAGCGTTACTTTCTCGCTGGCCATCACCGCGCCCTGACCTTTCTCCCAGTACGGCTCGCTGTAACTGCGCTTCAGCAGGTGCTGCGCCACCGGTTCGATCCACTCCGGCTCAATACGCGCTGCAATGCGCCCCCACAAGCGGCTAGTTTCCACCAGTTCGGCGACCATGGTCCACTTCGGCGGCTTTTTGAATAGCCCGGACCTAGGGAAGATAGCAAAACGGGCGTTGCGGGCTCCGGTAAACTCCTGTTTATCCGCATCCTTCTGACCGATATGCGACAGTAGTCCGGTGAGTAAAGCAGTGTGAATTTCACGCATTTCGGCCGGTGCGCTGTTCACCGGCAGCCCGAGTTTGCGCACCACCTGGCGCAGCTGGGTATAGATATCCTGCCACTCGCGCACGCACAGGTAGTTCAGGTATTCAGTTTTGCACTGGCGGCGGAACTGGCTGGATGACAGCGCTTTTTGCTGCTCCTGCAGGTAGTTCCACATGTTTACAAAGGCGATGAAATCAGACTCTTTATCGGCAAAGCGCTGGTGTTTCTCATCGGATGCCTGTTTCTTCTCCGCCGGGCGCTCACGCGGATCTTGGATCGACAGCGCGGCGGTAATAATCATCACCTCGCGCCCGCAGCCATATTTCTCTGCCTCCAGCACCATTTTCGCCAAGCGTGGGTCGACCGGCAGCTGCGCCAGTGAACGCCCCGATGGGGTAAGCTGATAGCGCTGATTGTCGGCGAGGGTGATGGCACCCAGCTCCTCCAGCAGACGTACCCCATCCTGGATGTTGCGCTGGTCCGGTGCCTGCACAAACGGGAACGCGGCGATATCGCCGAGGCCGAGCGCCGTCATTTGCAGGATCACCGATGCCAGGTTGGTGCGCAGGATCTCAGGGTCGGTAAACGCCGGGCGGCTGAGGAAATCCTCTTCCGCGTATAAACGGATGCAGATACCCTCCGATACGCGTCCGCAGCGCCCTTTACGCTGGTTGGCGGCGGCCTGAGAAATCGGCTCGATCAGCAGGCGCTGTACCTTGGTACGGAAGCTGTAACGGCTGATGCGTGCCGTCCCCGGATCGATGACGTATTTGATGCCCGGTACCGTCAGCGAGGTTTCCGCCACGTTGGTCGCCAGCACGATGCGCCGCCCGGCATGAGACTGAAACACGCGGTTCTGCTCGGCGTTAGACAGGCGCGCATACAGCGGCAGCACTTCCGTATGCGGCAGATCGCGCTTCTTCAAGGCATCGGCGGTATCACGAATTTCACGTTCACCGCTCATAAAGATCAGGATATCACCACGGCTCTCACGTCCCAGCTCATCCACCGCGTCAAAAATGGCCTGCAGCTGGTCGCGGTCGGTATCATCGGCATCTTCCACTACCGGGCGATAGCGGACTTCCACCGGATAGGTGCGGCCGCCGACTTCAATCACCGTTGCGTTATGGAAATGGCGTGAGAAACGCTGCGGATCGATGGTCGCCGAGGTGATGATCACCTTCAGGTCCGGGCGCTTTGGCAGCAGCTCGCGCAGATAGCCCAGCAGGAAGTCGATGTTCAGGTTGCGCTCGTGCGCTTCATCGATAATGATGGTGTCGTACTGCATCAGCAGCCGGTCCTGCTGGATCTCCGCCAGCAGAATACCGTCGGTCATCAGTTTGACTTGGGTGGTTTCACCGACCTGATCGTTAAAGCGCACCTTGTAGCCGATGCAGCCGCCGAGCGAGGTTCCCAGCTCCGCCGCAATACGGTCAGCGACGGTGCGTGCTGCTAGGCGGCGTGGCTGCGTGTGGCCAATCAACCCGCGAATGCCGCGCCCCAACTCCATGCAGATTTTCGGCAGCTGAGTGGTTTTACCCGAACCGGTTTCCCCGGCGACGATCACCACCTGGTGATCGCAGATAGCATCGGCAATATCCTGCTTCTTCTGGCTAACCGGCAGATTTTCCGGATAGCGGAGGGTTGGCGGCACAGCACAGCGGGCGGTCATCCGCTGCTCTGCTTGGGCGATTTCAGCACTCAGCTCATCGGTCAGCGCATGGAGCGCTGCCGGATTTTTAATTTTTTTCGCGCCCTGCAGGCGGCGCTGAAGGCGCTGGCGGTCGCGCAGCATTAGCAAATCAAGCCGTGAATAGAGCGGCGCTAGGGCAGATTGTGGTGATTCAGACATGGTAAGAGCTCATTTTGTCGCGCCTGATCAAGGCAACATGGATTTATAAGGGATTAAAATTTGCGTATTCTAGCACAGACAGCGACTTAGTGATTTATCTGCCATGACGTTTTGCATGGCAAACTAGTTTTAAATCTCTTTGATGCTCAGCGAAACCGGGTTGTGGGTGCCGAAGTACCAGCGGTGGTCGCGCAGGTAGAACGGCAGCGAGAAATCGATGCCGTTAAATGCGTTATCCGGCAGCAGCGCACTGCCATCCTTCACCAAGAATCGCTGGCGGCGGAAACGCCACCTGAGCCTTGAGCATACCATCCTGAATCACCACCAGCTTGAGGTCCGGGCTAAGCAGCGCCTAGAAGACGCGCAGCGCCTGCTGTGGCCACCACATCTGCCCACGCAGGCGCTCGCCGTCCTAATGGCCGCGCACCTGCACCGGACCAATCGGCTGTGCCTGCAGGCTGCCGCTGTAGAGGAACCACGCCGGGTCACGCCCTTTCACCGTTAGCATCAAAAGCGAAGGCGGCAGATAGCCCCCGGCGGTGAAGCGCGTGTCCTGCGCGGCGCGTTGAGTTTCAGCTCGCCGCCTTATTGAGCGTCAGGCGCGGGGCATCTACCGTGACGCTGCCATAGGTGAAATAGTCAAATCCGGTTGACAGCGACTGCAGCTCAATCAGCGTGTCCTGCCAGCGTCCGTTGCCATTCATATCCCACTTCGCCCTTTCTCGGAGAGAATGTTGATGGATATATATCACTATCTGAATAAAACATTTTATGATTCATGCTCATGTGATCTTGACCCGTCATCTCCAGACAGCTTTTGTATCTTAAGTTAACGATGCCCGCTGCTGCCGGTATCCCCTCGGAGAGTGATACCCCAGCGCGCTGTGCGGGTGGTGTTGTACAGAGGGCTCTAGGTTCAGCTCTCTGGCAAACTTCCTCGTTTCATGCGCGGTATACGCTGAAACATTATCCGTCAGCCACTGCACCGGTGTGTCCGGCAACCTGTCGCCGAAGCGCTTTTCCACCGACCTCAGCATCACATCCTGCACCGTCGAATTGTCGTAGCCTCCGGTGCTTGCCGCCCAGTCTATGGCCTCTCTGTCACAGCAGTCCAGCGCGAACGTTACCCACAGTTTTTCACCGTTGTCGTTGTCGTTGTCGTAGTCGAACTCGAATCCGTCTGAACACCAGCGCATATCGCTTTCTGCTACCCCGATTTTCCCCTCATGCTCACGCTTCGGCCGCTCCAGTTTGTTTGGCAGTAACAACAGGTGATGCTCGCTCATTATCCTGTAAAGCCGTTTGACATTTACCGGCAGCAGTCCTTCTGCCCGACGTTGCTTACGCAGAATGCCCCACATCCGTCGATAGCCGTAGCTGGGCATATCACTGATGATGTCGAGGATGTCCGACAGTATTTCAGCGTCTGCTTCGTTATTACGCCGGTTACAGCGGCTGTCCTGCCAGTCGACTGAACGCTTAACCCGCAGGGATAGCTGCGCACGCGACACGCTCATGGCACGGCTGACCAGTGCTATTCCCCGTCCTTTGGCAACAAGGGCGCGTGCGCTATCCATTTTCGCGACTGGCCGTACTCCACGGCTTCTTTCAGGATATTAACTTCCATCGTCTTCTTGCCCAGAAGGCGCTGAAGCTCCCGAACCTGCTTCAGCGCTGCTGTGAGTTCAGAGGCTGGCACAACTTCTTCTCCGGCAGCAATGGCGGTGAGGCTGC
>NZ_MAYS01000048.1 GCF_001756855.1 Candidatus Erwinia dacicola
GCTGGCAGCGCTGCCGGGTCTACTTCATAATCAGGCCGACCCCATTGGTGGCGAAGCAGAAGCTGAATGCCTGAGGGGAAAGCTGGTAGATCTGCTGTAGGGCGAAGGGTGATGCGCCGATATTCAAGCCTATCTCTTAAATTTGACACCATAAAATTGATTAATCTGCATTTATATCCCAAGCTTAAAGCCACATGGATAATAAATGAGGAAGAATAAATGCGTAAGTTGACGGGATTGATTGGTGCTGCTGTTGCCTTGGTCGTGTTGTCAGGCTGTACTGCCTATGACCGGGCGGAAAGTTATGTCACCAAACCTGTAGTGCAGGACGTGAAAAAAGGGATGACCCGCCAGCAGGTGCGTGACATCGCCGGCCTACCTTCTAACGAAATTACTATGGTCCACGCTCGCGGCACCTGCCAGACTTATGTGCTGGGTGAACGTGACGGTAAACAACAGACTTACTTTGTCAGCTATGGCGATACTGGTCGTGTACTGAACTACGGCTTCCAGAGCTGCAAAGATTACGATACCGACCCGCAGGCTACTACTCAGTAACTTTTGTCTTACCCATTTTGAGAGTTACAGACACCTGCTGTCGCAGATGATGCCCTCTTCATCATCATCTTCATAATCGTCAGCCAGCCCGACCTGCGCCTTAAAGCGCTGTGCGTTGCCGCCTAGCCCGATCACTTTCAGGTGCTTATAGGCTTCCAGCAGGAAATAACAGGCATCGCCACGCAGCAGTAGGGCATCGATGTTGCCACCGGGAACATCAGCACCGCGTCAAACGTCACCGAAGGCAGGCTGCTGAAGGTAGCCATCCACACATCCACATCTAATAGCGTGCCTACCGCGCACTTCTGCCTTCTGCCCCGGCAGCTGGCTGAACCACGGTGCAGCATGGCTAGGTCGCACTCGCGATCGCCCTGGTAGCAGGCCGGGTCAAACCAGCAGCTGGAGCTGATCCGCTACCCAGCTGAAGAGATTGAACATCTCGCGCTGGT
>NZ_MAYS01000049.1 GCF_001756855.1 Candidatus Erwinia dacicola
GCCGACATGATGCTGCAACTGATGGCGTCACACCGTCAGGGTGACCTGAAGGGCTACCTGAACCGCGTTGTAGGTAAGCCTAAGCTGTTGATCATTGACGAAGTGGGCTATCTGCCGTTCGGTAAAATGGAGGCGAACCTGTTCTTTCAGGTCGTTGCTAAACGCTATGAGTCAGGCAGCGTGATCCTGACCAGCAACCTGCCGTTTACTCAGTGGTCCGGAACGTTTGGTGATGACGAAACGCTGACGGCAGCGATGCTGGATCGGCTGCTTCACCATGCGCATATCGCCCAAATCAGCGGCCAAAGCTACCGACTGAAGGATAAGCTGAAAAGCGGTCAAATCCAGAAGAAAACGAAAGCAACAACGTTCGAGTAATTCAAAGGGGGTGGGTCAGTTTTACTTTGGCAGGGTGGGTCAGAATTCGATCGGTATTGACACATGGCATCTCCTCAGGTCAAAAATGACTAAAGAGTAATTGTTGTTGCTATGCGTCAGGATGCAAAGTGGCGGAAGTGAAATTTTTGGTATCTTTCGCCAAGCCGAAATCAGGCGAAGTTGCGGTGATTTTTTATACGGCGGTTTGCACTCCCCCAACAGGCTGAAGCGACGGAACCTCGTTAAGATGGTAATAAATCGTCAGTCCCAGCCCGCGAGCGATGCGCTCGTCACCATCGGTGCCGCGTGATTCACCCGGCAGGCGCAGAATGACGTCACAGTGGCCAATTAAACGATACGCCACCGGATATAAAAAGGCCTCGCTGATGTCGTCACCAATCCGCTACGAGCTGGCAATAGGCACCAGCGAAAACGCTAACCACTCGCCTATCTAGCAGAATTTGACCTTTGTGATACAGGCTCAATGCCGCCTGTTACATACGGGCAAGATTGGCCTGAATGAGCTCTGGACGGTCACCGTCACCGCTGCGAACCGGGCCTGCCACCAAAATTTGAAGTGATTTCATCGCGTCTCCTGAAATTAGTTGGCTAACTATGCGCTTTTAAATGCTCACTGCCTAGCCACTGCAGAAAAAAATGAAAAACGGTTTTAAATAGTCGAACAGGCCGGGAAACCGGCTTGTGGAGGGGGATCAGTAGAGGGAAGGTTGACCTTCCGGGCGGGTCTTAAAGCGGCGATGCAGCCACATATATTGGTCTGGTGCCATCAGTACGCCGTGCTCGACCACGCGGTTCATTGAGGCTGCCGTGGCGATTTCATTATCCAGCGGGATATCCTGAACTTCCGGCAGGATCACCATCTCATAGCCTTTACCCGACGGCAGGCGTCGTGGCACAAACGGGATCACTGCCGGATCGCCGCTGCGGATCAGCAGGTGGCTGCCCTTAGTGGTTGCAGTCTGGTCGACGCCGAAGAACGGCACAAATACGCTGCTGCGCGGGCCGTAGTCGTGATCCGGGGCGTACCAGATAATATCGCCGTTTTTCAGGGCGCGGATCATGCCCTTCAGATCTTTGCGATCCAGCATGCTTTTATTAGAACGCATGCGACCCCAAGTTTGCAGCCAGTCAATCAGCGCGTTGTCGTTGGGGCGGTAAACGCCAATACCCGGGTTGTGGATGCCGAAAATACGCGCGCCCAGTTCCAAGGTTAAAAAGTGCATGCCTATCAGCAAGACGCCTTTACCGTCGGCAGCTGCTTTACTGATGTGCTCTAGGCCACTGATGCTAAACCATTTTTCAATGCGCCAGTCAGGCCAGAACCATGCCATGCCGGTTTCAATCAGGCCCATGCCGAGCGATTCGAAGTTGAGTTTTACTAGGGCTTCACGCTCAGCGGCAGGCATCTGCGGGAAACAGACTTCTAGGTTGCGCCTAGCAACGTCCACGCGGCGCTTAAGGAAGTGCATCGACAGCCGACCCAGCCCGCAACCGAGGTAGCGGAGCAGCGGGTAGGGCAGCATCACCAGCAGGTAAAGCAGGGCAATACCCAACCAAGTAAACCAATAACGGGGATGCAGCAATGCGCGACTAAATTGAGACAGCTGAGTCATGATTTTCCAAATCGCAAAAAAGGGAACAGTATAGTGCCCGTTTTAAATAAGTTATGGCCTATTGTGCCATTTTTCCGCAGCAGATGAGATAAGCGCCTGTTCACGTCGGGCTTTCACGGCCAAGCAGGTTAAGTGTGCTGATATCAGCATAGTCATAATGCGAATGTTGCGCATCGCTTTTTGTGTCGACTGCTGCTATTTTCAGCGTTCATGCACGACACCCCCCCGCCACTCAGGTATGATAGCACCGCGAGAATCCCCCTTTCTTTAGAATTCAGGAACGTACACCATGCCAGTGTTACATAACCTTGTTTCCAATGAAGAGCTGAAGGCACGCATGCTGACTGAAACCGAGCCGCGTACCACAGTCTCTTTTTATAAATACTTCACCATCGACGATCCCCGTGCGTTTCGCGACGTTCTCTACGTTACCCTCACCAAACTGAACATTTTTGGTCGCATATACGTCGCCGCCGAGGGGATTAACGCGCAGGTCAGCGTTCCAACCAGCCAGTACGAGCAGATGAAATCCACGCTGTACGCTTTCCACCCGGCGCTGAATAACCTGCTCATGAACATCGCGTTGGATGATGACGGAAAATCCTTCTGGGTACTGCGTCTGAAAGTACGTGAACGCATCGTGGCTGACGGCATTACTGATGACAGCTTTGATGCCAGCGATGTAGGTGTCTATCTGAAAGCGGCAGAAGTGAACGCCATACTGGACGATCCGCATGCGGTGTTTGTCGATATGCGTAACCACTACGAGTATGAAGTGGGCCATTTTGAAAACGCGCTGGAGATCCCGGCGGATACTTTCCGCGACCAGCTGCCGATGGCAGTTGATATGCTGCAGCAGGATAAAGACAAAAAAATCGTGATGTACTGCACCGGGGGAATTCGCTGTGAGAAAGCCAGCGCCTGGATGCGTCATAACGGTTACGAGAATGTCTACCACATCGAAGGCGGGATTATTGAATATGCCCGCCGCGCGCGCGCGCAGGGCTTACCGGTGCGCTTTAAAGGCAAAAACTTTGTCTTCGATGAGCGTATGGGTGAGCGGATTTCAGAAGATGTGATTGCCAACTGCCACCAGTGCGGAGCACCCTGTGACACCCATGTTAACTGCCTGAATGACGGCTGCCACCTGCTGTTTATCCAGTGTCCGAGCTGCGCCGAGAAGTTTCACAACTGCTGCAGCCCGCTCTGTATTATGGAAGAGCTGGCACTGCCGCCGGAAGAGCAGCGAGCGCGTCGTGCAGGTCGTGAAAACGGCAATAAGATTTTCAACAAATCGCGTGGCCTGTTGAGCACCACCATGCATATTTCTGAAGAGTAATGTGTTGAACTCACCGGGCGCAGACCCGGTGAGTGATGTTACTACTGGCATACGCCTTCCACCGAGATCATCAGCTCCACCTTCTGTAATGCCGGGCCTAAATCCTTCTCAATGTTAAATTTTTCAGCGCGATAGTTCCCGTCGCTTAAAGGCCAGCACGGTAGCCACCCCACGGATCTTTACCTTCCCCAAGCAGTTTTGCCGTAATCGTTAAGTGAGCGCCGTATTGACGGCTATTTCGTGGTGAGATCTACGTTCCATGGCAGCAGTTCCGCCACTTTGTTGCTGGGCCACTCCGGTAGTACGCTCAGAATATGGCGAAGGTAGGCTTCCGGATCGATACCATTGAGCTTGCACGTTCCGATAAGGCCATATAGCAGGGCTCTGCGCTCACCGCCATGGTCGCTGCCGAAGAAGATGTGATTTTTCTTACCAAGGCAGACGGCTCGTAGCGCGCGTTCTGCCACGTTGTTATCAGGCTCTGCTAGGCCATTATCGCAGTAGTAGCACAGCGCATCCCACTGGTTCAGGGCATAAGCGAACGCTTCGCCCAGCCGGGATTTTTTCGACAACGTTGCGCTTTTCTCCACCAACTACACATGCAGGGATGCCAACAACGGCTTACTCCGGGACTGCCTAGCTGCAAGCCGCTCTGTTACCGGGAGGCCGCGTATTTTCTCTTCTACCGCGTACAGTTCACCGATACGTTTCAGGGCTTCTTCTGCTGTGGCTGTCTGAATACTGATATAAACGTCGTGGATTTTTCGGCGCGCGTGAGCCCAGCATGCAGCTTCTGTCAACGGTACGCCGTCACGCTCTGTACTGAACAACTGGTCGTAGCCTGCGAACGCATCCGCCTGCAGCACACCATGATAATGGCGAAGATATTGCTGAGGATGCTTCCCCTGAAGGTGTTCAGGCAGAGGACGGCGGTGGCGCGACTGACGAAGCTGACGCGGAAGCTGCTGATCGTTATCCCGGCTGTTGTAACGATCGCTTTGCTGTTCCTGCTGTTTCAGCAGGGCTTCTGCGTCTTCAACCTGTCGGCGAAGTTTTTCGGAGCGGGTACCGAACAGCATTCGCCGCAGTTTTTCTATCTGAGCCCGCAGATGCTCTATTTCGCGCGCTTCGTTCTCGATTCTCTCTTCGGCGCGGGCCAGCGCTAATACGGGCGAGATAGTCCTGACTGGTAGAGTCTTAGGACG
>NZ_MAYS01000050.1 GCF_001756855.1 Candidatus Erwinia dacicola
TGTTCGGTAATACATGCTGGAATGTCTAGCCTCTTCGTCCAAAACCGGCAGATTAAAACAACATGCATTACCTATTATTCAACAAAGCCCATGTGGGATCGATACCCGAAGATTTCGGGTTGCGGGATAGCGACCAACGTCCCTGCAGCTTAAAGATGAAGGGTGTAGTGCGTGTTATCCAGGAGAAGCAACATGCAAGAAGGGCAAAACCGTAAAACATCGTCCCTGAGTATTCTCGCCATCGCTGGGGTGGAGCCATACCAAGAAAAACCGGGCGAAGAGTATATGAATGATGCCCAGCTGGAGCACTTCAAGAAAATTCTTGAGGCGTGGCGTAATCAACTTCGGGATGAAGTTGATCGTACCGTCACACACATGCAGGACGAAGCCGCTAACTTCCCGGATCCGGTCGACCGTGCTGCTCAGGAAGAAGAGTTCAGTCTTGAATTGCGTAACCGAGACCGCGAGCGCAAACTGATTAAAAAGATCGAAAAGACACTGAAGAAAGTTGAAGACGATGATTTCGGCTACTGTGATTCCTGTGGCGTTGAAATCGGTATCCGTCGTCTGGAAGCGCGTCCTACCGCCGATCTTTGCATCGACTGTAAAACGCTGGCAGAAATCCGCGAAAAACAAATGGCCGGTTAACGGCATATGATTATGCAGTGAAGCGGGGAGTCGTTCCCGCACTCGCTTCACTGCCAATCATCAAAGATGATAACCTCAGATTATATCGGGCGCTTCGCCCCCGCCCCCTCCGGTGAACTACATTTTGGCTCTCTGATTGTTGCTTTATACAGTTATCTCCAAGCTCGCGCGCAGCATGGCGTGTGGCACTTACGCATTAAAGATATTGACCCGCCGCGTGAAGTCCCCGGTGCGGCAATGCGTATCCTGTAGCAGCTGGAGCAGTACGGACTGGAGTGGGATGATGAAGTCCTGTGGCAGTCGCAGCGTCATGAAGCCTACCGCACGGCGCTCGATCGGCGGCAGCGTGACGGGCACAGCTATTACTGCACCTGCACGCGCAGCCGGCCGTATTCAACAGGTTGGCGGGCTGTACGACGGCCATTGCCGGGCGCTGGGGCTCGGGCCGGAAAACGCCGCGCGGCGCGGATCTGATTGAGCCGACCGTGCGTCAGATAACGCTGTACCGTCAGTTTGGCTGGCCAGCGCCGCGCTATCTGCACCTGCCGCTGGTGTTAAACCACGACGGCAATAAGCTCTCTAAGCAGAATCATGCACCGCCGCTGCCGGAAGGCGATCCGCGCCCGGTGCCGGCAGCAGCGCTGCGTTTTCTCGGTCAGTCGGTCGCAAAAAGCTGGCACGATCTGAGTGTCGCAGCACTGTTGCAGCACGCAATTGGTGACTGGAAGTGCAAAAAATCCCAATGAACGACGCGCAGCAGTAGCATACACCGACTTCGGCATTCTCAAACGCTTCACTCTGAGCTATGATTAGCCGCTATTTTTACCGACCAGATTTTATTGTCACTATAGAGGTGTCCCATTTTTACCCGAGTTGCTAATTTTTGCCGGAAAGTCCTCAGTCGCGATGACGTGGCACCAGCCGAGGTTGAGGAAATGCGTCAGATGACCGTCATTCCGCGCGATAGTCATAACATCTCGCGCAAGGACATCAGTAAAAATGCCCTCAAGGTACTGTGTCGCCTGAACAAAGCCGGATTCGAAGCCTACCTAGTAGGCGGCGGGGTGCGCGATTTGCTGCTGGGTAAAAAACCGAAAGACTTCGATGTGACCACCAACGCCACGCCGGATCAGATGCGTAAACTGTTCCGCAACTGCCGTCTGGTTGGTCGTCGCTTCCGCCTCGCGCACGTGATGTTTGGCCCGGAAATTATTGAGGTTGCCACCTTCCGTAGTCACCATGAAGCGGAACAGCCGGTTGCTGATGACAGCAATAGCTCGCAGCGCGGTCAGCATGGCATGCTGCTGCACGATAATATTTTCGGTTCTATTGAAGATGATACCCAGCGCCGCGATCTGACGATTAACAGCCTCTATTACAGCGTGGCCGATTTCACCGTGCGTGATTACGTTGGTGGCCTGAACGACCTGCAGCAGGGCGTCATCCGCATGATCGGTGACCCGGAAACCCGCTACCGTGAAGATCCGGTGCGCATGCTGCGCGTGGTGCGCTTCGCTGCCAAGCTGGACATGAGTATCGCTCCCGAAACCGGCGAGCCGCTCCCGCGTCTCGCGATCCTGCTGAACGATATTCCTCCGGCTCGCCTGTTCGAAGAAACGCTGAAGCAGCTGCAGGCGGGTTACGCTCATCATACTTATCTGAAACTGCGTGAATATCAGCTATTCCAGCCGCTGTTCCCGATCATCACCCGCTACTTCACCGAACAGGGTGACAGTAATATGGAGAAGATAATCCTGCAGGTGCTGAAAAACACCGATAACCGCATCCACAACCAGATGCGTGTTAACCCAGCGTTCCTGTTTGCGGCGATGTTCTGGTATCCGCAGCTAGAAGCCGCGCAGAAAATCGCACAGGAGAGCAGGCTGGTCTATTACGATGCCTTCGCTCTGTCGATGAATGACGTGCTGGATGAGGCGTGCCGCTCGCTGGCTATTCCAAAACGCATCACCACGCTGGTGCGGGATATCTGGCAGCTACAGCTGCGCCTGTCGCGCCGCGACGGTAAACGTGCGTGGAAGCTGATGGAACATCCGAAGTTCCGCGCCGCTTATGATCTGCTGGCGCTGCGTGCCGAAGTGGAAAACAACCACGAACTGCAGCGTCTGACCACTTGGTGGGGCGAGTTCCAGGTTTCTGCGCCACCGCAGCAGAAAACTATGCTTAACACCCTGGGTGATGATCCGGTCCCACGCCTCCGTACCCGCCGCCCGCGCAAGCGCGTTCCCGGCGGCCAACGCCGTGACCACAGCAACGATGCATGATCCGCGTTTATCTGGCGCTGGGCAGTAATCTGGCCGACCCGCTGCATCAGGTGCAATTTGCCCTGAATGCGCTGGCGACCATTCCTGATACCACGCTGGTTGCCACCTCTTCCCTTTACCGCACCCCACCTTACGGCCCGCCGGACCAGCCTGATTTTCTCAACGCTGCCGTAGCGTTGGATACGGCACTTACGGCCGAAACCCTGCTCGACCATACCCAGTGCATTGAGCTGGAGCAGGGGCGCGTGCGTAAAGTGCACCGCTGGGGGCCGCGCACGCTTGACCTCGACATCATGCTGTTTGGTGAGCAGACGCTGAGCACGCCACGCCTGACGGTGCCCCACTACGATATGCACAATCGCGCCTTTATGCTGCTGCCGCTGCTGGAGATCGCCCCCGATCTGAGCCTGCCCAATGGCACGGGCATCGCCGATCTGGTGGCTACGTTCGACATCAGCAGCATTCAACGCTGGTAAGGCGCGAACCGGTAAACTCAGGGCTGGGCATGCCCAGCCCCTACGAAAAAACCAGCACGGACATTATTTCCTCTGGCCCGTGCCGGTGCTGACATCCATCTTCCCTTCCATTAAGATACGCCCAATAGAAAATTTTTAACGGGGAACTAATGAAACCGACTACCGTCTCGACTTTACGCCAGTGGAAGCAGCAGGGGCACAAATTCGCCACCATCACCGCCTATGATTACAGCTTTGCCCGCCTGTTTGCCGATGAAGGTATTCAGGTAATGCTGGTGGGTGATTCCCTTGGCATGGTGGTTCAGGGCCACGACTCCACGCTGCCGGTCACCGTGGCCGACATCGCTTACCACACACAAACCGTGCGCCGTGGTGCCCCCGCTGCGCTGCTGCTCGCCGACCTGCCGTTTATGGGCTATGCCACGCCACAGCAGACCTTTGACAGTGCCGCGACGCTGATGCGCGCCGGGGCCAATATGGTGAAGCTGGAAGGCGGCAAATGGCTGGCGGAAACGGTGCAACAGTTAACCGAGCGCGCGGTGCCGGTGTGCAGTCACCTCGGGCTGACGCCGCAGTCGGTGAATGTTTTCGGCGGGTATAAAGTTCAAGGACGTGAAAGCGCCGCTGCTGATCGCCTGCTGGAAGATGCGCTGGCACTGGAAGCGACGGGCATACAGCTGCTGGTACTGGAGTGCGTGCCGGTTTCGCTGGCAAAACGTGTGACCGAGGCGCTGGCCATTCCGGTGATTGGCATTGGCGCGGGCAACGTCACCGACGGTCAGATTCTGGTGATGCACGACGCTTTTGGCATTACCGGCGGCCACATTCCTAAATTCGCCAAAAACTTCCTCGCTGAGGTCGGAGAAATCCGCGCTGCAGTGCGTCAGTATGTGGTAGAAGTTGAAGCCGGAACCTATCCGGCCGCTGAACACAGTTTCCAGTAAACAAGGAGAAACACCGTGCTGATTATTGAAACCCTGCCGATGCTGCGCCGCGAAATTCGCCGCTGGCGCCAAGACGGCAAGCGCATTGCGCTGGTGCCAACCATGGGCAACCTGCATGACGGACATATAACCCTAGTGGACGAAGCGCGCGCGCGTGCGGATATCGTAGTGGTCTCGATCTTCCTTAACCCGATGCAGTTTGAACGTGCGGACGAGCTGGCGCGCTACCCGCGCACGCTGCAGCAGGACTATGAAAAGCTGAACCGTCGTGGCGTTGATCTGGTGTTCTCCCTAGCGCCGAGTGATGTCTATCCCAAAGGGCTAAGCGAGCAGACGTTTGTCGACGTGCCGGGTCTCTCCACCCTGCTGGAAGGCACCAGCCGTCCGGGGCACTTCCGCGGCGTTTCCACCATCGTCAGCAAGCTGTTTAACCTAGTGCAGCCTGACCTCGCCTGCTTTGGCGAAAAGGATTACCAGCAGCTGGCGCTGATCCGCAAAATGGTGGCGGATATGGGCTACGATATTGATATCGTCGGCGTGCCCACCGTGCGCGCCAAAGATGGTCTGGCGCTCAGCTCGCGTAACGGCTACCTGAGCAGCGATGAGCGTAAAATCGCCCCGGCGCTGAGTCAGGTGATGCACAGCATCGCCTCAAAACTGGAAAGCGGCGAGCGCCATGTGGAAGAGATGATTGCGGCGGCGGAAAATGAGCTGGCTGCGCAGGGCTTGCAGGCCGACGGGCTGGCGATTGTGGATGCCGATACGCTGCTGCCGCTCAACGTCGACAGCCAGTGTGCGGTGATCCTGATGGCTGCTTGGCTCGGCAAGGCTCGCCTGATTGATAACCAACAGGTTGATCTGACCCAGTAGACAGACGTTCGGTGCCGGGTAATACTGGCGTCCGTTTTTTGCATTGACTGTAGAGTGATGGGTTATGAATCGTACTATGTTGCAGGGCAAACCCCACCGGGTCACCGTGACCTAGGCTGACTTGAATTGCGAAGGTTCCTGTGCCATCGTTCAGGATTTCCTTGATGCTTCCGGCATTCTGCAATACGCAGCTATCGATATCTATAACATCAACAATGGCCAGCGTTTCTCAACCTACTCTATCGCCGCCGAACGCGGTTCGAAGTTCATCTCGGTGAACAGTGCGGCGGCGCGCTGTGCCTGCGAAGGGGACCTGCTGATTATCTGTCCGTACGTGCAGATGTCGGACGCGGAGGCGAGCGAATGACAGCCGAAGGTAGCCTATTTCGAAGGTAAAAACCAGATGAAGCGCGTGGCGAAACGAAAGCCGTGCCTGTTCAGGTCGCGTAATCGATGTTGTCATAACGGACCGATCGGAAAAAATGATCGGTCCCTACTAATCAGGTACGTAATCCGCGACCGCGCTGGATCAGCACCCACACCAGAATATAAAACACCACAATAAACGCCACCAGCACGCCCAGCGTAAACGCCAGCGGCACATCATTAATCCCGAGGAAGCCGTAGCGGAATCCGCTGATCATATAGACGATTGGGTTCAGCTTCGACACCATCTGCCACACCGGCGGAAGCAGCGTCAGCGAATAGAACACCCCGCCAAGATAAGTCAGCGGCGTCAGCACGAAGGTCGGGATCAGGCTGATATCATCGAAAGTACGGGCAAATACCGCATTCAGCAGGCCTGCCAGCGAGAACAGCACCGCCGTTAGCAGCAGCGTCACCGCCACCATCAGCCACGAATGCACGTGGAACGGCACGAAGAACAGCGAAATCGCCGTCACCAGCACTCCCACGCAGATACCGCGCGCCACGCCACCGCCGACATAACCGGCGATAATTACGTGCGTCGGCACCGGTGCCACTAGCAGCTCTTCGATATTGCGCTGGAACTTGGCGCTAAAAAACGACGAGGCCACGTTGGCATAGGCATTGGTGATCACCGCCATCATAATCAGGCCCGGCACAATAAACTGCATGTAGCTAAAGCCGTGTATTTCACTGATGCGCGAGCCGATCAGGTTGCCAAAAATAATAAAGTAGAGCGTCATGGTGATCACCGGCGGCACCAGCGTCTGGATCCAGATGCGGGCGAAACGGTTAATCTCTTTACCCCAGATGCTTTTCAGGGCGACCCAGTATAGATGTGTCATGCTTTTTCTCCTTTGCGCCCGTTAACTAAGTCGACAAACAGCTCCTCAAGACGGTTGGCCTTGTTGCGCATACTCAATACCTGCACGTCCTGATGGCTAAGCTGGCTAAACACGATGTTCAGTCCCTGCTCACGCAGCACTTCCACTTCCAGCGTCGACGTATCAATCAGCCGGTACTGGAAGCCTTCCAGCTTCGGCAGTGGGCTTTTGGCCGCGAGGTCGAGAATAAAGGTTTCCGATTTCAGCTTAGAAAGCAGGCCCTTCATTGAGGTGTTTTCCACCAGCTCACCGCGCTGAATAATGCCGATATTGCGGCACAGCATTTCGGCTTCTTCCAGATAGTGGGTGGTCAGGATAATGGTGGTGCCCTGCGCATTCAGCTCCTGCAGGAAGGTCCACATTGAGCGGCGCAGTTCGATATCTACCCCGGCAGTCGGCTCATCGAGGATCAGCAGCTTTGGCTCGTGCATCAGCGCACGGGCGATCATCAGGCGGCGCTTCATCCCGCCGGAGAGCATGCGCGCACGTTCGTTGCGTTTATACCATAAATCCAGCTGCTTCAGGTATTTTTCCGCACGCTTTAACGCCTCTGGTTTCTCCACGCCGTACAGTCCGGCTTGGCTGACCACAATCTGCATTACGGTTTCAAACTGGTTAAAGTTGAACTCCTGCGGCACCAGCCCGAGCTGACGCTTGGCGTTGACCACATTCTGTTGCAGATCATAGCCAAACACCCGGACTTTGCCGCTGGTTTTGTTGACCAGCGAGCTGATAATGCCGATGGTGGTAGATTTACCGGCACCGTTAGGGCCGAGCAGCGCATAGAAATCACCAGCCTCGACAGCCAAGTCGAAGCCCTTGAGGGCCTGAACCCCGCCTGCGTAGGTTTTGGTCAGTTTTTTAAGTTCCAGTGCATAAGTCATAGGTAAGATGGAGCCTTATTTATTAATAGCCTTCATACTTCAAGCCGCAGGTGCGTTGACTACATTAGTTCATCCGAATCACTTACTTCAGTAAGCCCATCGGGATTTGCTCATTTGCCGCCTTTCTGCAACTCGAATTATTTGGGGTATGGGTTTCTTGTTTGTCATTTCCAATCACGGAGCGTTGCTCTATATTACGGTACACATTTCGAGGTAGTGACCGACATCATTATGAAAAACATTAACACCCTTATCAGCAACAATCGCCAGTGGTCCAAATTCCTGAAATGAGGAAGCCCCTGGTTTCTTTGAACGCCTGTCTCTGGCGCAGAAGCCGCGCTTCCTGTGGATTGGCTGTTCTGATAGTCGGGTACCTGCCGAGCGCCTGACCGGGCTGGAGTCGGGTGAACTGTTTATTCATCGCAACGTCGCCAACCTAGTGGTCCACATCGATCTGAACTGCCTGTCGGTGGTGCAGTACGCGGTTGAAGTGCTGGACGTGGACCACATTATTATCTGTGGTCACTACGGCTGCGGCGGTGTTCAGGCGGCGGTAGATAACCCGGAACTTGGTCTGATCGGCAACTAGCTGCTGCATATCCGTGATTTGTGGTACAAGCATAGCGCGTTACTGGGTGAACTGCCGCCGGAAAAACGCTTTGATAAACTGTGTGAAATCAACGTGATTGAGCAAGTTTACAACCTCGGCCATTCCACTATCATGCGGTCAGCATGGATAGCGCGGGCAGAAGGTCAACATTTACGGCTGGGTTTACGGTATTCAGGATGGTTACCTGCGCGATCTAGAAGTCTCCGCAACCAGTCGCGAAATCCTCGAACAGCGCTATCGCCAATCTGCTAAACGACCCGGTTCTCAATCCCTGATCCGCACAGCCTGCTACAGGCTGCGTATGATATTACAGGCCAGAAAATCCGGCCTTAGTCGATTGTGCTGTGGGTAATTCTGCGATTACTTGTCCAGCACCACTTTACCCACGTACGGCAGGTGGCGGTAGCGCTGGGCATAGTCAATACCGTAGCCCACCACAAACTCGTCAGGAATGGAGAAACCGACATACTCTACCGGCACGTCCACTTCACGACGAGAAGGCTTATCCAGCAGGGTGCAGATCGCCACGGATTTCGGGCCGCGCAGGCTGAATAGCTCACGCACTTTGCTCAGCGTATTACCTGAATCAATAATATCTTCGACGATCAGCACGTCTTTACTGCGAATGTCCTCATCTAGATCTTTGAGGATTTTCACATCACGGGTGCTTGAGGTGCCGTTGCCGTAGCTCGACGTCGTCATAAAATCGACTTCGTGCGGGACATCAATGGCGCGGCACAGATCGGCCATAAACATAAACGAACCGCGCAGCAGGCCCACCAGCACCATTTCGCTACCGCTATCGCGATAATGCTCAGTGATTTGCTGGCCGAGTGCGGCAACGCGGGATTTAATCTCAGCTTCGGAGATTATAACTTCGACGGAATGTTTCATAATTCAAATATCTCACTAATTTTATTCAGTTAAAAACCATGTAAAGCATGTATTTAAACCAAGTATTGATACACCAGTTGATATACAGAGTATTGCACAATCAAGTACAACAGCGATAGCATGAGAACCTTTTGAAGCAAGGGATTATATCAGGGATGGTCGCGGGGTGGGCTGAAAGCGTAATAACAAATTGCCGCTTCCAGTGGTTTTGCAGTTTTACCTGTACCACTATCGGCGGCGGGTGTGATGGGGTTTATTCCAAGTGTAGGTAGTGCTGGCTGAACGTTCAAGGTCTGCCCTGCAGCGCTGTACGGTCTGTGCCTGTGCGCGTGCGAGGGTTTGCCGGATAATCAGACGGTCGCACCCGTCCAGCTCGCTGGTTAGGAGATTGAATCGCCTCTTTTGAGAGCGCCCAACCATGAATGTCAGAACGAACTATCCCTTTAATGCGGCGCTCGTGCGTAGGTTTAAGTATAAAAATGCAATTTTTGTCGTGTTTTTAACCGGAAAGCCATTTT
>NZ_MAYS01000051.1 GCF_001756855.1 Candidatus Erwinia dacicola
AGCGAGGCTCAGAGCTCAATTATCTGCTACATCACGGAGTATTACAGCGCCATCCAGCATCATTGGTATAACGGCGGCTTGACGCCAAACGAATCTGAGCGACTGTACTACTTACAGTCTAATGCGGTGACCAGTATTAGAGTCTTTGAAAGATAAGACCTTTCAATAACACGAAAGGCTAACTCATCAATATCTTTGCAACAGTGCCGAAATTGTAGGGGGCGACCACTTTTTCCGGTTGACCTTTGCCGATGTTGTGTACCGGCGGGCTGACCGAATCTGTGTAGACGAGCTGACCGAAAAAAGGTCAGCCCCTACAAGCAAAAGGTCAGACCCGACAGAAATTATCGGAATAAAGAATTACGTTTCAATCGCCAGACGCAGTTTCTTCATCGCGTTCTTTTCTAGCTGGCGCACGCGCTCGGCGGAAACGCCATACTGGTCAGCCAGCTCCTGCAGCGTGGTTTTGTTATCATCGTCCAGCCAGCGGGTGCGGATGATGTGCTGGCTGCGTTCATCCAGCCCCTGCATCGCATCGCTCAGCTTATCGGCAGCGTGATCTTCCCAGTTATCCTCTTCGATGCCGTTAGCAAAGTCAGAAAATTTATCCTGCAGGTAAAGCATTGGCACCATGGAGCGACCTTCGTCATCCGGCGTCGGGTCAAAGGTCATGTCTAGAGCCGCCATACGCGACTCCATTTCACGCACGTCTTTACTGCTGACGCCCAGCTCACGTGCCACCATTTCCACTTCGTCTTGGTTGAACCAGCCTAAACGCTGCTTCGTTTTACGCAGGTTAAAGAACAGTTTACGCTGTGCTTTAGTGGTGGCGACTTTCAGGATGCGCCAGTTGCGCAGCACGTATTCGTGAATTTCGGCTTTGATCCAGTGAACGGCGAATGACACCAAGCGCACACCCACTTCCGGGTTAAAACGGCGTACGGCTTTCATCAGGCCGATGTTACCTTCCTGGATCAGGTCCGCCTGCGGCAGTCCGTAACCGGAATAGTTACGAGCGACATGAACAACAAAGCGCAAGTGAGAGAGGATCAGCGTTTTTGCTGCTTCCAGATCGCCTTGGTAATGCAGCCGTTCAGCCAACGCTTTTTCCTCTTCTGCCGTCAGCATAGGCCAAGCATTAGCCGTCCGGATGTAGGCATCCAAGTTACCTAAAGGAGCAATAGCTAAAGTTTGCATATTTTTGGTCATTCAAACCCTCTCTGTGTTAAGCAAGTTACCGCGTCATTCCGTGAATTTCACGCATCAGAGGATGATTATATCAAAAAAACGTGTGCATGGGTTACTGCGGCGTAAATCGACGTAAATGTTGCACCGTGGCCAGCCACGCGGCTATCCAGCCAATCATGGCGGCAATCAGCAGCAGCAGCAGGCTCTCATCCCACGCTAGGCCATGCAGCGCGAAGGTGGTGCCAAACACTGAAGCCACCTGCATCACTACCGATTCAAGACGAAGCACCAGCACCTGCGACAGCACCAGCGACAGCAGTGCACCAGCAAAGCCGAGCATTGCACCACCGTACAGGAACGCCCGCAGGATAAAGCCGTCGGTGGCGCCGACCAGCTTCTGCACGTTGATGGTGTCGCGCCGCGCAAAGATGCTCAGACGCATGCTGTTACCGATCACCAAGAGTAACGCAATAATCATCAGGATGCCAATCATCGCTGCCACCTGGCCCACTAGTCCGGTCAGTGCTGCAAGGCGGGCAAACCAGCTGTCATCCATCTTCACTTCATCAATGCCCTGCACTTTCGACACATGGTCGCGCAGGCTGTTCATGGTATCGGAATTCTGGAAATTAAGCTTCGGTGTGATAATCGCCACCGCCGGCAGTGGGTTCTGCTCCAGAATATCCATCGCGGCGGCAAAGCCGGACCAGTTGCGGAACTCACCTTGCGCCTCTTCGCGCGACAGATAGTTAACTTTTTCCACGCCCTCTTCTTTCTTCAGCTGCGCGACCACGCTTTCGGCGGCGTCGTCATCCAGCGTTTTGCTGAGGTAAACCGTCAGCTGCGGGGCCGGATACCACTGCTCTGCAGCCTGGCTGACGTTCTTCCACACCATATAGCTGATGCTCGGCAGCGTCAGAGAGATAGCGATAACCATTACCGTCAGCAGCGTCGCCAGCGGCTGGCGCCACATATCAGACAGCGAATCGTGCATCGCATAGCGCCACTGCTCCTGCCAGCCGCCCTTCAGCGTTTTGCTTTTTGACGGCTGCTTCTGCTTCACCGCTTTGGCTGCCGCCGGCTGGGGATTGCGTTTATTCACCACGATAATCTCCGTGTAGACGTCCTTGGTTGAGTGTCATCAATCGATAGTTACGGCTGCCGATCAGCGCCATATCATGGGTTGCCATCAGCACGGTAACGCCGACGCGGTTAAACTCTTCGAACAGGCGCAGAATGTCTTCCGACAGCGCTTCATCAAGGTTACCGGTCGGTTCATCCGCCAGCAGCATCGCCGGTTTGTTCACCACCGCACGGGCGATGCCCACGCGCTGTTGCTCACCGCCGGACAGCTGAATAGGGAAACTTTTCGCTTTGTCGAACAGACCCACTTTATCCAGCGCGGCCGACACGCGGCGGCGGATATCTTCCCCGCTCGCCCCGGCGATAATCAGCGGGATAGCCACATTGTCATACACTGAGCAGTCCATCAGCAGATGATGATCCTGGAAGATCATTCCGATCTGACGGCGCAAAAACGGCACTTCACGGCTTTTGAGACGGCTGATGTCGTGACCGCCAAACCAGATATGCCCAGCGCTCGGGCGCTCAATGCCACAGATCAGCTTCAGTAAGGTACTTTTACCTGCCCCGGAGTGTCCGGTCAGAAACACCATTTCACCGGGACGCAGATGAAAATCTACCCCCTGCAGCGCTTGCCGACCGCCGAGATAAGCCCTACTGACTTCTTCAAAGCGAATCATCCTAAGTTAGTCCTCTCGGGCAAAAAGTGCCTCAATAAAATCGTCAGCCTTAAACGATCGCAAATCTTCAATACCTTCGCCAACGCCGATATAGCGAATCGGAATGTTGAACTGGTCCGCCACCGAGAAGATCACTCCACATTTCGCCGTACCGTCCAACTTGGTAAGGGTGATCCCGGTCAGGCCCACGGCCTCGTGGAACCGTTTAGTCTGGCTGATAGTATTCTGGCCGGTGCTAGCATCAATCGTCAGCATCACCTCGTGCGGCGCCTGGTCGTCGAGCTTCTTCATCACGCGGGTGATTTTTTTCAGCTCTTCCATCAGGTGCGCTTTATTCTGTAAACGCCCGGCGGTATCGGCGATCAGTACGTCAACCTGGCGCGCTTTAGCGGCTTGGATGGCATCAAAGATCACCGACGCGCAATCCGCACCGGTATGCTGCGCTACCACCGGAATATTATTGCGCTGGCCCCACACCTGCAGCTGTTCAACCGCTGCAGCGCGGAAAGTATCGCCCGCCGCCAGCATCACCGATTTCCCTTCGGCCTGGAACTGACGCGCCAGCTTGCCGATGGTGGTGGTTTTACCCACGCCGTTAACGCCAACCATCAGGATAACAAACGGGGTTTTACCGCTCACATCCAGTGACTCTTCAACTTTGGAAAGGATGGCGGCCATATCGGTTTTCAGCAGGCCGTACAGCGCTTCGGCATCGCGCAGCTCTTTGCGGCTTGCCTGGGTGGTGAGGTTGCTGATAATGCGGCGGGTGGTTTCCAGCCCGACGTCGGCAATCAGCAGCTGCTCTTCCAGCTCTTCAAACAGATCGTTGTCAATTTTCTTACCGCGGAACAGTCTGATAAAGCCGGAACCGAGGTTCTGACGGGTTTTTACTAGGCTTTGCTTCAGGCGGGCGAAGAAGCCCTCTTTGCCTAGCCGCTCCTGCTCGACCACCGCTGCGGCAACCTCTTCTGGTTCTGCCGGTTCTTCAGCGCTCTCTTCAATGATTTCGGCGGTCAGCGCTGCGTCAACCGGCTCCGCTGCCAGCACGCCGGCTTCAAGCGACGCGTCGTCAATCACCTCTTCTTCCGCGGCAATCTCTTCCGGCAGGATCTCTTCCTCAACTGCGCTAATCACTTCGGGTTCAGGGGTAACCACGACTAGTTCAGGTTCAGCAACGATTGGCACTTCAACAACACGCGCTTCTTCCGCCTGCTGTTCCGCCACGCTCTCCGTGACTGCCACAATCTCTTCCGCCATTTTTCTAGGGGCAAGTTCCGGCTCACCTATCAATGGTGATGGGGCGTCAGATGCAGGGGTTGCTTCAGCAGCCAGCGCGTCTTCAACAGCAGGCGTTTCTTCAGCGACGGGGATATCGGCAGTGGGCTGCTGTTCTAACGTTTTCTCTACCTCAGGCGTTTTCTCATCACGCCCCAAGCCAAGCCAAGGAAAAAAGCGACGTTTCTTATTCTTTGCCATGTTGCAACCACACTCCTCGCGGGGAAGGCCATTCTAGTATAAAAAGAGACTGATATTAATTCCTTATTCTAACACTTTCTGCAGAGAGCATCACAGCACCCTTTTTACGTTTCCTCCACCCGGTTAGTCCATTAGACTGTGCAACAAATTATTAAGAGTTCAGCAAGATGACAAAGAAACCCCGCAGTGGTGCAGCCGGGCAAATACGTATCATTGGCGGCCTGTGGCGCGGCCGCAAGCTGCCGGTCCCGGATAGCGAAGGGCTGCGCCCGACCACCGACCGCATGCGCGAAACCCTGTTTAACTGGCTGGCAGCCGACATTCAGCAGGCAAAGTGCCTCGACTGCTTCGCCGGGAGCGGTGCTCTCGGACTGGAAGCGCTGTCGCGTCATGCGGGCAGCGCCACCCAGCTGGAGCTGGAGCGCCCGGTGGCACAGCAGCTGAAAAAAAATCTCGCCACACTGGGGGCAAAGAACGCGCGCGTAGTGAACACTAACACGTTGCAGTTCCTTGCCCAGAAAGGGGAGCCGCATCAGCTGGTGTTTATCGACCCGCCGTTTCGCAAGGGATTATTGGAGCAAACCAGCACGCTGCTGGAGAGCAACGGCTGGCTAAGCGATGATGCGCTGGTGTATGTTGAGAGCGAAGTGGAGCAAGGCCTGCCGCCGGTGCCGGTTAACTGGCAGTTGCACCGGAAAAAAATTGCCGGACAGGTAGCCTACCGCCTATATATCCGCCACACTAATGATAAGGAAACGTCAAATGTTGATTAATGCTGGTCGCGTGCTGATGCTGTTTATCTGGGCATTTTTACTGCTCAACGTGGTTCACCCTTTTCCTAAACCGTTGACGTACTTCGTTAACGTCGCGCTGTTTTTCATAGTGATCATGCACGGGCTACAGCTGGTGCTGATGCGCTCCACCAAGCCGCCCGGCGCGAAAAAGCTCAGCGGCGCGATCCAAGCCAAAGTGTTTTTTTTTGGCGTGTTCGAACTGCTGGCGTGGCAAAAGAAGAATTATCCGAAGCAGTAAGTGATCTTTTCCGGCATCAGCGGGCCGTGCTGGTGCCGGAAACAAAACTGACGAATCGTGTGCCTTTGACCTTCAACTTTCCCTTCACGCTCTTATCAATCTGATGATAATCGCCAGCGTTCAGCTTCAGTTTGAAATCCCCTGCGCCATTGAGCGGATGTGTAGTGGTCAACTAATACTGGCCACAGCATTAGACTGTAAGTAGTACAGCCGCTCAGATTCGTTGGGCGTCAGAC
>NZ_MAYS01000052.1 GCF_001756855.1 Candidatus Erwinia dacicola
ATCCTCTGCAAAGGTCGGCTGCGTTTTGCCGGCGCCATGGCGGGTGAGCACGCCGCAAAAATGCTCTCTGACAGGCTGCATCAGATGGCGAAAAAACAATGGTTGCGGATGCCTGAGCTGGATCGGTGCGCCTGAAAAATGGGTTTCAGGTTAGAAATACGGCGAAGATGGCATTTTTATCACAAAACTCATGTTGATCCGCGCCGTAACAGGTATGGGTCGTGTCGCCTTCCATGGTCAGGTGATCCGAAAAGAAGCGATTCAGATTCCTAACCATGAACCCATTAAAGTATCTGAAACCAGTGGCTTTCGTTGTGGATCTGATGGTAATGGCTATATTCTTAATAACGGTAAGTTGCAGCCTCTTGTTTATTCAGATGTAGCCGTAGCCTGCCATGATGATAATCTCTGGTATAAAGGGCGCTCATTAAGTTTTATGGACATTGTAAGTTTAGACGCCAAAGAATTTTCAGCCGCCAGAGAAAAATATGGGGTAAATAATGATGAATTTAAATGATAAAGAATTAGGTCTGGTGCTTGTAACGGGATGGATATGTGTATTTTCGTGTGTCCTGTTGGGTATAGTGATGCTTGCAGAAAACATATTCCCCAATATATTCCGGTAATTGAGAAGGAATACGTAGCGACATGCTTAATTATCTTGCTGATTTTATGATGTATGCTTTCTTGGGTCAGTGACCCTTTTCGCCGTTGCCAGTTTTTTGCTACTGGTGAAGAAAGCCGTTTACAGATGGTGCTGACGGAAGCCGAATCCAGGCGATTTTCTTTTGCCGTTCACCCGGATTCGGTTTTACGGGTGGTTTACCGAACCGCGCCCCTCCCCCGTTCCGTTCAGATTTTCTGATCAACATATTTTTGGGGCTGATTTTACTAAGTCGCTGTTTTTACACATTTCAGGTTCGCCCTCAACGCCGCTGAAGGACGCTGGCCAGCTGCTGTCGGTGACGCGACCGGAAGCGGATTCATTCAGCTTCACTGAAGAAGATTTTCCCCCGCAGCCGTCGCCGCTACGTCACGCGCCAGTGCTAAAATGGCGCGGCCCGGACCGGACAGGGAGCCGATTAACCAGGGGTGGTTGTTCCCGCCCTGCCCTTGTCCGGGTAATCGGCTTTTGCCACTAAAATGGAAGTTTCCCCGAACACCCGATCACCTTTAAGCCGGGTTTTTCTCCGCGATTCTCCCGGCCCCCTCCCCTATCATTACGTTACTGTTTTCACGTAATGCCAGAGCGCGGAGATTAAAAAATTGAGCAGTCACCCTAGCGAAATTTCGCAGATTTCACACAGCACTGTCTGCCGCATCGCCACGCCCCGAATTGATTTTGAGCTGGCGCTCGCCGTTCGCCAGCTGGCGAGCCGACAGGCCGAGAAACCGAAATACCTGCTGGAGCCGGAAATCACCGTTCTGCTGGCACAGGGATTTACCGACCTGCGTAAGCGAATGTTCTTTGATCTGATATGGAATACCGGCGCGAGACTGAGTGAGGCGCTAGCCCTCATCCCGGATGATATTCGCACCGGGGAGCGCTGGCCGTCACGCTCGTTCGTCTCCCTGATGACGCTCAAGCAACAGGGTAGACCAGGACGGCCACCAAAAGACACGCTGCGCGACGTGCCGCTGTTTGACGAAGGATTCACGCTGCGGCTGCGCGATCACCTCGATACGTTCTGTAAGTTCAGGACAAAGCGCATATGGCCTGTAACAGACGACACGATCCGTAACTGGCTTCGTGACGCTGTAACGCGCTGTGAAAGTGAGGGTGTGCGGTTCTCCATCCCCGTCACTCCGCATACCTTCCGGCACAGCTTCGCCATGCATCTGCTCTGCTGCGGTATTGAGCCGCTGACGCTGAAGAAACTTCTGGGACACCGGGATTTCAAGAGCACACAAATCTATCTCGATGTGCTGGCTCTGGAAGCAGAGGTAAACGGACGATACGCCGTGCGGTTCGGCATGGACCGGGAGGAAGCAGCGGCGCTGCTGAATACAAAAAATAATCATGTGTAACGTTATACACTATTTACAGATACGAGAGTAATGCGCTATAACTAGTACACGGATGTGCGAAAGAATTCGCACAGATTTTAATGGTGTATAATGTTATACATTATTAGTGAGGCGCTATGATTATTCTTGTTGGCAGTCATAAAGGCGGTGTGGGTAAATCCACTATCTATATTCATATCCTGATGTGTCTGATCCTGAAGAGCGGTAAACGTGTTGCTGCACTTGAGTGCGACGACCAGCACAGCGTGAAAGACTGGCTGGACGAGCGCCGATCACAGGGAACCGTTCCGGATGTGGACTACTATGAGTGCTATCATGACATCCCTGCAATCGCACGTAAGCTGGACAAAAAATATGACTTCGTGTTGCTTGATGCGCCGGGACGCCGTTCACCAGAGTTCAGCAAATGCCTGGCCGTGGCCGATTTGTTTATCTCGCTCCTCGACCCCTCCTCCCAGATTGAGATCAATACGCTGGGCCTAGTGGTTGCCGATGTTCGCCAGTACCAGGCATCGGTAAACAAAACGCTGAAAGCCGTGCTGGTCATGAACCGCTGCGATACTCACCCGGCATATGAAGACGCCTCCAATTTCAGGCGGGACATTGAGGCCGATCAGGAGAACTGGCTCCCGGTAGCCCGGCAGCGGCTCTATCAGCGCAAGCCGTACAAACGGGCCTACAACGAGGGGTTATCGGTACATGAATATAATGACCGTCGCGGGAATCTGGCGCGGGGCGAGATCGAGCTGCTACTTCGTGAGCTGAAACTGTTAACCGCATAATTAAATAGTGTATATCGTTATACACTATAAGGGGAGTTATGAGTAAACGCACCACAAAACTGAAAATCAGCCCGGCGCTGCAAAATATCAACGAGAATAAAACGCTGCGGGAGCTGGTCAGCGAAACCAGCCATCGTCCGGCATCGGGCAGTGTGATCACAAGGGTGAATTTTCCGCTACTGGAAGAGGACATAGCCAGGCTTGACCAGTACAGCGAAGAAAATCACGCCATGCGTATCAGCGTTGTCCGGGCCGGGCTTAAGGCACTGGATATGATGGGGGAGGAACAGCGGGCAGATCTGATCCGTGAAGCGGAGTTTAATCGGCCAAGAACCGGGCGAAAGCCTCTAAAAAAATAACGATGTATAACGTTACACATCATAAAGCGGAAAACTGACACGCCACCTAAAACAATGTGTAACGTTATACACTAAATTGGAAACTGTATGTCGTCAAATAAAAAAGAAGTGATGAAAATACTGTTACTGCCCCATTCCCACTCGAAACGCAACAAAGTAACCCACTGGCCAGACCCGGATAAAATCTCCGTTCTGGTCCTACTGGAGAGCCTGTTGCATGCAGGGAAAACATCTGACTCAGAAAGAGCGGTTCTATATTGAAAAGCGGCGGGGTGAAGGTGTCAAACCGGCTACCATCGCCAGAGAGCTTGATCTCCCGCG
>NZ_MAYS01000053.1 GCF_001756855.1 Candidatus Erwinia dacicola
AGTAGATCACATAACGCTATACCTGTCTCGTTTTTCTGGAGATTCCTCAGCCCGCAAGGGCGTTGACCATAGCCATCTCAGGATTGGATGATATCTCGCTGACGCAGCAGATCTAATAACTGAACGGTTAATTGTGTTACCAATTGTTCGCCATTAAGATGAATATCTGCAGGCTCTGGTGCTTCATACACCGAGTCAATTCCGGTGAAGTTATGCAGCTCTCCGGCACGGGCTTTTTTGTATAACCCCTTCGGATCGCGCATTTTACAAATCACCAGCGGCGTGTCGACGAACACCTCGATAAAGCGCCCTTCCCCCAGCATGTCACGCACCATCTGACGCTCGGCGCGGTGCGGAGAGATAAACGCCGTCAGCAACAGCAGCCCGGCATCCACCATCAGATTTGCCACTTCACCGACGCGGCGGATATTCTCTTTGCGGTCATCATCGCTGAAGCCGAGATCACGACATAAGCCATGGCGTACGTTATCGCCGTCCAGCAGATAGGTGCTAACGCCGATATGGTGCAGCGCCTGCTCCAGCGCCCCGGCCACGGTAGATTTACCGGAGCCAGATAGCCCGGTAAACCACAGCACCACGCCCTTATGACCGTGCTGCGACTCGCGCTCCTCCCGGCTCACCGCATGGGCATGCCACACCACATTCTCATCATGCTGCGCCATATTACTTACCGCCCAGCAGGTCGTGGGCACTCCAGTGCGGGAAGTGGCGGCGCACCAGCGCGTTCAGCTCTAGCTCAAAGGCGCTGAAATCGCCGCTGTGCTGCGGCACGGCCTCTGCCAGCGGCTGGCGGATCATGCCCGCGCCAACGGTGACGTTGCTCAGGCGATCGATAAAGATCATCCCGCCAGTTACCAGGTTCTGCTGATAGGCGTCGAGCACCATTGGCTCATCGAAAATGACATCGACCAAGCCAATGCCGTTTAGCGGCAGCTGTTGGGCAACGTGCTGCGTCAGGTTATTGATCTCCACCTGATGCTGGATATTTTCGATGCGCACGCGGGTTTTTTTACCGGCGATTTTGATGTCAAAGCTCTGGCCCGGTGACAGCGGCTGTTCCGCCATCCACACCACGTCAACCGACGCGCCGCGTACCGGCTTGAGATCGGCATCGGCCGCCACCAGCAGATCGCCACGGCTGATATCGATTTCATCCTTCAGCACTAGGGTAATCGCTTGGCCAGCGGCCGCCTGCTCCAGATCGCCATCAAAGGTGACGATGCGCGCAATGGAAGATTCCACGCCGGACGGCAGCACTTTCACCCGCTGCCCCACCTGCACCAAGCCGGAAGCCAGCGTTCCGCCATAGCCGCGGAAGTCGAGGTTCGGACGGTTGACGTACTGCACTGGGAAGCGCATGGGCTGCTGCTCTACCACGCGCTGCACCTCAACGGTTTCCAGCACGTCCAGCAGCGTCGGGCCGCTGTACCAGTTCATCTGCGTACTGGCTGACGCCACGTTTTCGCCTTCCAGCGCCGACAGCGGGACAAAGCGGATATCAAGATTGGCCAGCAGCTGCGCCGCGAAATAGAGATAGTCCTGTTTGATCTGCTCAAACTTCTCCTGGCTGTAGTTCACTAGGTCCATTTTGTTGACTGCCACCACCAAGTGTTTGATGCCCAGCAGCGTCGAGATAAAGCTGTGGCGGCGCGTCTGATCCAGCATGCCTTTGCGCGCATCGATCAGCAGGATTGCTAGGTCGCAGGTTGAGGCACCGGTGGCCATGTTGCGCGTGTACTGCTCGTGGCCCGGGGTATCCGCAATGATAAATTTGCGCTTCTCGGTGGAGAAGTAGCGGTACGCCACGTCAATGGTGATGCCCTGCTCGCGCTCGGCCTGCAGGCCATCTACCAGTAGCGCAAGGTCAAGTTTCTCGCCCTGGGTGCCGTGACGCCTGCTGTCGTTATGCAGCGTGGAGAGCTGGTCTTCATAAATCTGGCGCGTATCGTGCAGCAGGCGCCCAATCAGCGTGCTTTTGCCATCGTCGACGCTGCCGCAGGTGAGAAAACGCAGCAGATTTTTGTGCTGCTGTGCGTGCAGCCAAGCTTCCACGCCGCCCTGATCGGCAATCTGTTGTGCAATGATAGTGTTCATTACGGCTCCTTAGAAATAACCCTGACGTTTCTTCAGCTCCATGGAGCCTGCCTGATCGCGGTCAATCATGCGCCCCTGGCGCTCGCTGGTGGTGGAGACCAGCATCTCTTCAATGATCGAAGGCAGTGTTTGCGCTTCTGACTCCACCGCCCCGGTAAGCGGCCAGCAGCCGAGGGTACGGAAACGCACCATGCGGTGCTCGATCACTTCTCCCAGCTGCAGGTCAATGCGATCATCATCGATCATGATCAGCATACCGTCGCGCTCCAGCACCGGGCGCTCGGCGGCCAGATAGAGCGGAACAATTTCAATGTTTTCTAAGAAGATGTACTGCCAGATATCTAGCTCGGTCCAGTTAGAGAGCGGGAACACGCGGATGCTTTCGCCTTTATTGATCTGGCCGTTGTAGTTGTGCCACAGCTCAGGACGTTGATTTTTTGGATCCCAGCGGTGGAAGCGGTCGCGGAAGGAGTAGATACGCTCTTTGGCGCGTGACTTCTCTTCGTCACGGCGCGCGCCGCCGAAGGCCGCATCAAAGCCGTACTTATCCAGCGCCTGCTTCAGCCCTTCGGTTTTCATGATGTCGGTATGCGTCGCGCTGCCGTGGACGAACGGGTTAATCCCCATCGCCATTCCTTCCGGGTTACGGTGCACCAGCAGCTCGGCACCGATGCTTTTCACCATGCGGTCGCGGAACTCGTACATCTCGCGGAATTTCCAGCCGGTATCAACGTGCAACAGGGGGAAAGGCAGCGTACCCGGGTAGAAGGCTTTACGCGCCAGATGCAGCATCACCGATGAGTCTTTACCGATGGAGTACATCATCACCGGGTTGCCGAACTCTGCCGCCACTTCGCGAATAATATGGATACTCTCCGCTTCCAGTTGACGCAGATGAGTGAGTCGTTTTTGATCCATAACTTTTCCTCAAGCCAAATTCACAACGGGGGACTCGCGACCATCCTGCTGCGCTGAATATTGAAACCACGCCAGCTGCTGATGCAGATTGACCACTTCACCAATCACTAACAGCGCCGGAGTTGGGGCGTTGCGTGCCAGTTCTTCAAGCTGTTGTAAGGTGCCGATCAGAACCTGCTGGTCCTGACGGGTGCCGCGGCTGATTACCGCCGCAGGCGTGTGCGGGTCGCGACCGTGGGCGATCAGCTGGCTGGAAATCTCACCGGCTTTCATTGTTCCCATATAGACCGCCAGCGTCTGACTGGCGCGGGCCAGCGAAGGCCAATCCATCCTCTCACCATCTGCACGGCAGTGGCCGGTAATAAACAGGGCGCTCTGTGCGTAATCGCGGTGCGTTAGCGGGATCCCGGCATAGGCGGTGGCACCCGCTGCTGCGGTGACACCCGGCACTACCTGGAAGGGAATGCCTGCGGCCATCGCAGCCTGCAATTCTTCGCCGCCGCGGCCAAAGATAAACGAATCACCGCCTTTGAGGCGCACCACGCGTTTACCCTGGCGCGCCAGCTTCACCAGCAGACGGTTGGTCTCTTCCTGCGATACGCTGTGCGCATTAGCACGTTTGCCTACGCAGATGCGATGGGCATCGCGGCGCATTAGGTCGAGCACATCATCGCTGACCAGATGGTCATACAGCACCACATCTGCCAGCTGCATCACCTGCAAACCACGCAGCGTCAGCAGACCGCTGTCGCCGGGACCCGCGCCGACGAGGATAATCTCGCCCTGAGACGCTTCCGAGGCGGTTAGCTGCTGGTCAAGCGTGCGCTTTGCCCCCTCGACGTTGCCGGAAGCCACTTGGTTGGCAAATAGGCCGTTAAACGCCTTTTCCCAAAAGCGGCGGCGATCCGATATCATGTTAAAACGTGCTTTAACCTTGCGGCGCCACTGCCCGGCTATTTTTGCCATCTGGCCGAGGTTGGCGGGCAGCAGAGCTTCCAGCTTCTCGCGCAGCAGGCGTGCCAGCACTGGTGCCGTGCCGCTGGAGGAGATCGCCACCACCAGCGGGTAGCGGTCAACAATAGAAGGAAAGATAAACGAGCACTTCGGCTGGTCATCCACCACGTTAGCCAGCAGATGGCGCTCTGTCGCATCGAGGAAAACCTGGCCGTTTAAATCGCCGTCGTCGGTTGCGGCGATCACCAAGAATACCCGGTCGAGCTGCGCGGCCTGATACTCTGTCGCCAGCCATTCAATGCTGCCGCTGGCCTCCAGCGCCGCCAGCTCTTCACACAGCCGTTGTGAGACCACCTGCACGCGTGCTCCGGCGCGGCGCAACAGTTCAATCTTGCGCGCAGCAACACCACTGCCTCCAACCACCAGCACCGGCTTCTGCCTGATATCAGCAAATAAAGGGAGATAATCCACGTGAACCCTGTCTTAAACACATTAAGTTAGAGGGACTATACGTCCCGGCCAGCAAGCTTATGAAATTACTAATTGGAATGAGTAGTTACTGAATGGAATAACGTCCTAGTAAAGCAGCGAACAAAATGTGCTTAACGGATGATATTTGAGGGCTTTCAGAGAGATTAAAATTATGTAACCTACTTCACAATTTCATACTAGCCCGGTAAATATTTTCGCACATCACGTCACGTGATGACGATTAAGGATCGCCAAATGTTCACTCTCCTGCGTCTGGGAGCGCTGTTCTGCTGCGGCCTCAGTTTGCCAGCCCATGCAGCAAGCCTTAAGGGCGACTGCATAGCAGAATAGCAGTTACGTCACATCACCACCTATTTTCCCGGCCGCATGGCGGGCAGCCCGGCAGAGATGCTAACCACCGACTATATTGCAGCATCAGTTCAGCCAGCTGGTTACCACAGCGACCAGCGCCGTTTTAATACCCGCTATCAGTATCAATACTAGGACGGGCATCAGGTGTGGGCGGATTCAAGTTCGAAGTGCAACGCTAAGCCGCCTGTTTTAGCTCTACAAAGACCACTGAAGGTTGCCGGAACCCAAGGCATTTCCGTGGCCTGCTATTCAGTGCTCCCTGGTACTTGCGGAGCTCGTCATCCGTCACTGCCGTCAGGTCAGTTCCTTTCGGGATAAACTGCCTCAACAACCCATTGGTGTTCTCCTTTAGCCCGCGCTGCCACGAGGCATATGGATGAGCGAAGTAGGTTTCCGCTTCCAACGCGTCAGCGACTTCCTTGTGCCGGGTAAACTCCCTGCCGTTGTCGAACGTGATTGTGTGACAGACGTCCTTATAGCCACTCAGCATCGAGATAATAGCGGCGGCAACTTCGGCAGAGTCTTTAGAAAAAACCTTCTTCGTCAGATAAATACGGCTTTTACGTTCGACCAGCGTAACGATGG
>NZ_MAYS01000054.1 GCF_001756855.1 Candidatus Erwinia dacicola
CGGTGGAGCTGCATGACAAAATCATCGGGCATTATCTGAACATAAAACACTATCAGTAAGTTGAAATCATTACCTAAGTCGCAATCTGCTGCTGAATCACGCTTCTGCTGAAGAGCTGCAAGATCACAGCTGCGCGATATTGAGATAACTTTTGGCGATTTTCTGTAGGGGTCGACCTTTTTTCGGTCGACCCGCTATCAGCTCCGATATGCCACCCGTTTATTTTGCTCCGGCTCCAGGTCATTTTTATTCTGCGCGGTGGCAATCCACGCGGCACAGAACAGCGTCAAGCGTGCAAAGAAGTAGAAGAACGCCATCAGCCCCAGCACCGAACCGAACGCCGCACCGGAAGGTGAGGATGCCAGCTTAGGCAGCGTCAAGGTCATAATGAATTTAATCACCTCAAAACCGATCGCTGCCAGCAGCGTGCCGCGAAACAGCGCTTTTTTACGCGGCTTACGGCGCGGCAGTATCCAGAAAATCCACAGAAATAGCAGATAGTTGGCGAAGATAGAGATCGACAAGGCAATCAGCGTCATCACAGGACGCAGCCACTCGATGCTCTCCAGCCCCAGCGCCTGCACAATCAACGCCTGCGCCGAACCGGCAATCGAGGTCAGCGACAGCGTGATAATCAGCGCAAACACCAGCCCGGTTAGCGAAATAAAGTCACGGGTATATTTAAACCAGATCTTCTCCTGATCCTGTGGCGTACGCTCCCAGACGTCACGCGACTGCGCGCGGATCGCTTCACGCAGATTGCCCATCCAGCTAATCCCGGAGTAGAGCGCCACCAATAAACCCGTCAGCCCGACGGTGGTGCGCTGTTGAATGGCTGTATTGACGGTGCTTTTCAGCGTGGCGGCCAGCGCGGGATCGCTGATGCTGCCGACGATCTTGTTGATCAGCCCGGTCAGAAGATCCGGGTTTGAGGCCAGCACGAAACCGACGGCAGCAAATGACACCATCAGGATCGGGATCAGCGAGAGAAAGGAAAAATAGGTGATTGCCGCGCCAAACTGGCTGCCAAGACGATCGTTAAAGCGCTCACCGGCGCGAATAAAGTGCGCCACTGCCGGAATAGCCTGGAACCAGCTAACCAGTCTTGAAACGTGGGAAATGGATTTATCGACTGTGTGATTGCCGGTTTTAATATTGATTAGCGGCTTTTGTGCCGGCTGCTTTGGCTTTCGGGAATCGCGTTGTTGATTATCCGTCATAACTTCTTCTCTATCCTTTTAATGAACTGGCGTAGTGAATTATAGCCTGCTGGTCAGACAACGTAGCGTTTCAGGACCTAGCTGAACCATTCGATGAAAGCCTGTACGCGGCGCGCTAGGTTGCGGCAATGCGGGTAAAGCAGCGACAGCGGCATTGGCCTTGTTGGAAAATATGGCAGGACTTCGACCAGCTTTTTTTCCTTCAGCGCCTGAGTCCCCCCCCCACGCGCAGCACCTGAATAATCCCCAGCTCGGCGATGCAGGCCGAATGGTAGGTTTCGGTGCTGTTAACGGTGATCACCCCACCGGTCTTAACCAGCGTGGCGGGTTTTGCTGTCGAAATACTCAAAGCCTTCTGGCTGCCCGCCCAACTGTTGACTGTAGTGCACCATGGAGTGCTGGGATAGCGCCTCCAGCGTCCCGACCCGTACCACGCAGTCAAATCCTTCGCGGATTACATCCACCCGGTGGTCGCTGCTACTTAGCTTCCGCTCAATGCCTAGATAGTTCTGCAATAACTCAGGCAGCAGTGGGATCAGGTAATTACTGGCAAGGCTGACTGGCATATCCACGCGCAGGCGGCCGCTCAGGGTCGCTGGATCGTGCTGAAACAGTGAATTCATCTCCTCAAGCGTCGCCAGCACGGCGCGACAGCGTTCAAAATAGATTTGGCCATCCTGCGTCAGCTGCACCCAGCGTAAACTAGGGCTGTTTTCCAGCGCCTGAATCTGGAGCGACAGGTTGCCTTTCGGCAAGCTGAGGCTGTCGGCAGCGAGGGTAAAACTCTGCATCTCTGCGACCCTGACAAACACTGCATTGCGTGAATTTTATCCATTGTGGCGCTCATTGTTGTTAGTAATGGAACAGGCTTTGTTGAATAAATAGAGATTATGCTGCGACCCCATAAAAATAGCGAGCATCCATAACATAA
>NZ_MAYS01000055.1 GCF_001756855.1 Candidatus Erwinia dacicola
TACAGAGCGATTACGGCGCAGTTCCCACGAGACTGTTGACTTACAGACGCCTAACCGGCGACCAATCTCGGCCTGACTAACTTTGTCTTCACACAACAGAGCTATCTGGTATCGTAACCCTTCGGTTAACTGCTGATATTTCATAGTTATTCGCTCATCTTTAGTCGGAAGAGCAAGATAGCTTATCGGTAGCTAACCGTCCCTCCATCTACATGACCGAGCGTTGCACTTATTATCTGAATTCGCTGGTATCAGACGCGTTGCTGATGCGGGATTTCACCTCATTCAGTGATTTTTTCGCTTTCAGCTCCATGTGTTTCTGGTCTGCCGGGTCGCCCGATGATTTCAGTACTTGTTCCAGCGTTTCAGTCAGTAACGCAAAGTCATCATCCAGTCGAGTTTTATGTGGTTCAGTCGTTGTTGCCATTTCCATTCTCCTTGGTCGAATAACACACGTTGATAACTATAGACAGTAGTTGTCGCTCTGCTTGGCTAAAGCGACTAGGAATGCGCTGAGAATCGCTCAGCAGTTGCCATAAGGCGCGTGTATTTGTGCACCAGACGCGGTAAACCAACGAATAAACACGGGAAATCACTGCGGCAGTTAGATTTATCTGGTAAATTTTGCGTGAACTGAACTATCAACCCGGCTCGCTGTCGCAACTCCCTGTAACCGGGCTAAATCCGGCCAAGCGAATGCGTTCAAACGCACGACAGTCACTACAAACTCCGTTCACTGAGGAAATTATTTCCGGCATGAATCGAAGAATGTTTATGAAAGCGTCAATGGCATTCGCTACCGTAAGTGGGATGTCTGGACTATCCGCATTGTTCTCCCAGGCTGACTGGGTGGAAGATGGGATTGCCGACGGAACCGCTAAGCGTTTTGACTTTGACGTCCTTAAAAAAATGGCTGCCGCCATGGCAAAACAGGCCTATGGCGGCGCTCCGGCTTCGCTGCCGGAAACGCTGGCAACGCTGACTCCGCAGGCCTATAACGAAATCCAGTACGATGCGAACCACTCGCTATGGAACGGCATCGACAATCGTCAGCTTGACGTTCAGTTCTTCCATGTGGGCATGGGTTTTAAACGCCGTATCGGCATGTTCTCCGTTGATGGCACCAGCCGTGAGGCATGTGAAATCCACTTCCGCCCGGAGCTGTTCAACTACAACAATTCCCACGTTGATACCAAGCAGCTGGAAGGCAAAAACGACCTCGGCTTTGCCGGTTTCCGCGCGTTTAAAAAACCGGATCTGGCAAAACGCGATATCGTCTCGTTCCTCGGCGCCAGCTATTTCCGTGCGGTAGATGAAACCTACCAGTACGGACTGTCGGCACGCGGCGTGGCGATCGATACCTTTACCAGCAAAGAAGAGTTCCCGGACTTCACTGCCTTCTGGTTCGAAACGCCAAAAGCAGATGACACCACGTTTTTGATGTATACCCTACTGGATGGCCCAAGCTGCACCGGCGCATTTAAATTCACCATTCACTGTGAAGAGAAACTCGTGGTGATGGAAGTGGAAAACCACATTTATGTACGTAAAGATATCCAGCAGCTGGGTATCTCACCCATGACCACCATGTTCAGCTGCGGCAATAACGAACGCCGCATGTGCGACACCATCCACCCGCAAATTCACGACTCCGATCGCCTAGCAATGTGGACCGGTAGCGGTGAGTGGATCTGCCGTCCGTTGAACAACCCGCAGCGTCTGACCTTCAATGCTTATCAGGACGAGAACCCGCGGGGTTTCGGCATGTTGCAGCTCAATCATAACTTCCTAGATTATCAGGATGTGATTGGCTGGTACAACAAGCGCCCGAGCCTGTGGGTTGAGCCGGTCGGCAAGTGGGGCAAAGGGGCGATCAACCTAATGGAGATCCCGACCACGGGTGAAACGCTAGATAATATCGTCTGCTTCTGGCAGCCAGCCGACGCCATCAAAGCGGGCAGTGAGCACAGCTTCCCCTACAAGCTTTACTGGAGCGGCCTGCCGCCGGTTCGTAGCGGCCTGTCACGGGTGAATGCGACACGCACCGGTACGGGCGGCTTCCCGGAAAGCTGGGCACCTGGCGAACACTATCCTGACGTCTGGGCGCGCCGTTTTGCGGTCGACTTCGTGGGTGGCAATCTGAAAGCGGCAGCACCGAAAGGGATCGAGCCGGTGATCAACGTCAGTAGCGGCACCCTTAAGCAGATCGAGATCCTCTACGTTGAGCCTATCGACGGCTACCGCATCCTGTTCGACTGGTATCCTGACAGCGATTCCACTGCGCCGGTGAATATGCGCCTGTTCCTGCGAACCAAAGATGAGACGCTGAGCGAAACTTGGCTGTATCAGTATTTCCCACCGCCGCCGGACAAGCGTAAGTATATTGATGACCGCGTGATGACCGCGGGTTAATACTACATCAGCGGCTGCGCCAGCTTAACCAGCGAGATCAGCGGCTGCGGGTAGATACCCAGCGCCAGCACCAGAATCGCTGAAATCAGTACCACCACACCACCAGCGGTGAATGCCCAATTCGCAGGGGTATCACGCTGCATCAGCTCTGGCGGGTTGAGGTACAGGCTGACGGTCATACGCAGGTAGTAGTACAGGCCAATGGCACTGCCCAGCACCACGGTGCCGGTTAACCACCACAGATGTGCACTCACACCCACAGCAATCACGTAGAACTTACCGATAAAACCAACCGTCATCGGGATACCCGCCAGTGACAGCATCATCACGGTCATCACAGCGGCGAGGATCGGACGATGCCAGAACAGACCGCGGTAGGAGTACAGCGAGTCAGCATCCGGGCCCCGGTAAGGGCTGGACATCAGGCTGACGACACCGAAAGCACCGAGGCTGCTGAACAGATAACCAGCTAGGTAAACGCCAACGGTCTCCATCGATAACTGATGAGTCTGCACGGCAATCAGCGCCACCAGCAGATAGCCGAGGTGAGCAATTGACGAGTAGCCCAGCATACGCTTGATGTTGGTCTGCGAAATCGCCATCAGGTTACCGAACAGCATCGACAGCACCGCCATAATGCCAAGTACGCTGCGCACGCCTTCGTTGTCGGCCAGCGGTGCATACATAAACAGGCGCATCAGCACGCCAAAGATGGCGATTTTGCTGGCGGTAGCCAAGAAGGTCGAAACCGGAGCTGGAGCCCCCTGATACACGTCTGGCGTCCACAGGTGGAACGGTACCAGCGATAGCTTGAAGCCAAAGCCTACGATCATCATACCCAGACCCGCCATAATCAGCAGCTCATGCAGTACACCATCGTTCAGGCTCTTACCGAGCGAAACAAAGCTGATGTTGCCCGAGTCTGCATACACCAGTGCCATACCGAACAGCAGGAATGACGATGCCGCTGCCGACAGGATGGTGTACTTGATAGCCGCTTCCAGCGAGCGTTTCTGCTGGAAGGCGTAACCCACCAAGCCAAACAGCGGCAGGGAGATCAGCTCAATACCGAGGAACAGCGAAGCCAAGTGACTCGCGCTGGCCAGCATCACACCGCCCAAAGTCGCAATCAGCACCAGCAGGTAAAACTCTTCGCGGTTATCCGAGTAGCCCGCCAGCCACGGGTAAGCAAAGGTGCAGGTTGCTAGGCTGGCAAGAATAACCAGCCCGGTATACAGTATTGAATAGCTGTCCACGCGCAGCAGCGGGGTGACATCCATTGGTCCAGCCTGACCGACAAAGTACAGCGCGAACAGCACTAGATTGAGGCCGATCACGGCCAGCGTTGCATTGACGAAGTGATTGCGTCGCCACGCAATGGACAGCATCACAACTACCACCGTCAATCCGACGATCAGCAGCGGTAGAAGCGCGATCAATTGTTGAGAAGTAATCGTCATGACGAATTACGGCCTTGTAGTTAAAATTGAAGCAGTAAACCACGGCTGAATATTACTCATCGCAGCATGCGAGGTATCCAGAATCGGCTGAGGATAAACACCCAGCAGCACCAGCAGGACCACCAGCACCATAATCATCAGGAACTCACGCGCTGACATGCCGCGCAGAGGGGTATCTGACTTTGGCGTACCGTAGTAGGCGCGTTGCATCATAGTCAGTGAGTAAACCGAGGCAAACACCAGCCCGAAGGTGGCGATGACAATGATCACCGGCACCGTCTGAAAGCTGCCCGTTAGGATCATAAACTCCCCGACGAAGTTACCCGTACCAGGCATCCCAAGGTTCGCCACCGCGAAGAACAGCGACAGGCCCGGTAACCATTTAATACGTGCCCACTGACCACCCATCTGACGCATATCACGGGTATGCAGGCGCTCGTACAGCTGACCACAAAGGATGAACAGCGCAGACGCTGACAGGCCGTGCGCGATCATCTGCACCACCGCCCCTTGGAATGCCAGCTGGCTACCGGTGTAGATGGCAATCAGCACAAAGCCCATGTGGGAGATAGATGTGTAAGCAATCAGGCGTTTGATATCGTACTGCGAGAAAGCCATCCACGCACCGTAGAAGATACCGATAATCCCCAGCCACATGGTGATGGGCGCAAACTCGGCCGAAGCATTTGGGAACAGCGGCAGCGCGAAACGCAGCAGGCCGTAAGCGGCCGTTTTTAACAGAATACCGGCAAGGTCAACCGAACCTGCGGTTGGTGCTTGGCTGTGTGCATCCGGTAGCCAGCCGTGCAACGGAATCACTGGCATTTTTACCGCGAAGGCGATAAAGAAGCCCAGCATCAGCAAGTATTCCACGCCGTGCGACATTGGCGTTTTCAGCAGCAGTTCATAGTTAAACGTCCAGATGCCTGTCGCGTTATAGCGTATAAATACCAGCGCCAGAATCGCAATCAGCATCACCAGACCGCTGACTTGGGTATAGATGAAGAATTTGGTTGCGGCAGAAATACGCGTCTTCCCGTCGGAGGCTTTGTGGCCCCACAGCGCGATCAGTAAGTACATCGGTACCAGCATCATCTCCCAGAAGAAGAAGAACAGGAACATATCCATGGCGAGGAACACGCCGATCACGCCACCGAGGATCCACAGCAGGTTGAGGTGGAAGAAGCCCTGCCATTTCTCGATTTCATTCCACGAGCAGAGGATCGCCATCAGGCCAAGCAACCCGGTCAGCATCACCATCAGCAGCGACAGGCCGTCGAGCGCTAGATGGAACTCAATACCAAAGCGTGGGATCCACGGAACGGAGAACTGAGATTGCCACTGCGGAATACCCGCAGCCTGAGTCAGTGAGTAGCCACCCTGCAGCCAAAGCTGCAGTGAAAGCACCAGTGTCAGCCCCATTGCGATCAGTGCGATCCAGCGCGGCAGCTTAGGTCCTAAGCGCTCAAGCTGCCAGCACAGCAAGCCACCGACAAACGGGATCAATATAAGCCAAGGTAATAACATGGCGGGCCTTTCCCTTTTTTGAGCCTGAATGGGCTATCTCGCTTGCCATTTATGCCCCCGGCAGTGCTCGCAATGGTCACATACTTAAGTATGCTGCGCTTACTCTGCGCTGGCGGTAACAAAACTGGCGGCACCTATAACGCCCAACTTTCAGGTAATTTTTAACATTCTTTAAACAGGGGCAGAGATTCTTCCCCGCCCCGCTCACGAACCTTTACATCACCATCAGCAGAGTCAGCACCACCAAGGCACCGATGCTCATTGAGGCCACATACCAGCGCAAATAGCCGTTTTCACTGATTACCAAGCTTTTGTTTGCGCCACGCGCCAACAGTGCTGGGATGTTCATCAGTGCATTTAACGGGTCACGCGACAGCAGGCAGGCCACGCCAAGGTAAGGCTTAACGAAGATTTTGTCGTATAGCCAGTCGAAGCCCCAAGCGGCAAACCACCAGGTCGAGAAGAAACGACCCACGGCGCTGTTGGCGATTGAGGTTACCAGCGTGCGCTTGCCAAGCCACAGCGCGGCGGCCAGCAGAATGCCGACAATCGCGACTACGCCAGAGGCAATCTCCAGCGTCAGCACGCTGCCGTGCGCCAGTTTAGCGGTATCCGGCAGTACGCCTTTCAGCGGCGGCACAATCATCGCGCCAATAAAGGTTGAGAGAATTAACAGCACGATCAACGGCATATGATGAGTAATCCCTTTGCCGGCGTTAGCGTGAATTTGTTCTTTCCCGTGGAAGGTAATGAAGATCATACGGAAGGTGTAGAGCGAAGTCATAAACGCCCCTGCCAAACCGGCAATCATCAGGTTAAGATGATCTTTAGCCAGTGCCCCTGCCAGAATCTCATCCTTACTAAAGAAGCCTGCGGTAATCAGCGGCAAGGCAGACAGCGCTGCGCCCCCGACTAGGAAGCAGACATACACCAGCGGGATACTTGTACGCAGGCCGCCCATTTTGAAGATATTCCGCTCATGATGGCAGGCGAGGATCACCGAACCAGAAGAGAGGAACAGCAGCGCTTTGAAGAACGCATGGTTCATTAGATGGAAAATCGCCGCATCCCAAGCCTGAACGCCCAGTGCCAAGAACATATAGCCAATCTGACTCATGGTCGAATAGGCCAGCACGCGCTTGATATCGGTCTGCACCAGCGCCGCAAAGCCTGCCAGCACCAGCGTCACCGTACCCACGATACCAACCAGATGCAGCACTTCCGGCGTCATCAGGAACAGGCCGTGAGTACGGGCAATCAGGTAGACACCTGCGGTTACCATAGTTGCCGCGTGGATCAGTGCAGATACCGGGGTTGGGCCCGCCATCGCATCGGCCAGCCAGGTCTGCAATGGCAACTGAGCTGATTTACCGACCGCACCACCTAACAGCATCAGGGTTGCCCACATCAGCATATGGTTATCGGCGGCAAAGTGTGCCGGAGCCAACTCGACCATTTCGCGGAAGTTCAGCGTACCCAGCTCGTTGTAAAGAATGAACAACGCAAATGCCAAGAACACGTCACCTACGCGGGTCACGATAAAGGCTTTCATCGCCGCCGCACAGTTTTTCGCTTCGGTATAGTAGAAACCGATCAGCAGGTACGAGCAGAGGCCCACGCTTTCCCAGCCGAGATACATCAGCATCAGGTTATCGGCCAGTACCAGAACCACCATGCTGGCGATAAACAGGTTGGTATAGGCGAAGAAGCGCGAGTATCCCTCCTCCCCACGCATATACCAAGAGGCAAACATATGGATAAAGAAGCCCACACCGGTGACCACGAACAGCATAGTCAGCGACAGCCCATCCAGCGTCAGGCTAACGCTGATGTTGTAGTTACCCACGTGGATCCAGGTCCACAGCAGCTGATTAAATACCTGCTGGTCGTTGGCAAAGAAGTCCATGCCAACATATAGCGTGACCAGTGCGGCTAGACCGACAGAACCCATTCCGACGGTAGCGACCAGATTTTCTGACCAGCGACCACGGGAAAATGCCAGCAGTAAGAAGCCAATCAGCGGAAACAGGATTGTTAAATAAAAAAGGTTCATCCGCGCATCTCACTCACTTTATCAATGTTGAGGGTCTGACTGCGGCGTTGCAGCTGCAGCAGCAGCGCTAGACCAATACTGGCCTCAGCCGCAGCCAAGCTGATTGCCAGGATATACATTACCTGACCGTCTGCTTGGCCCCAGTAGCTCCCTGCCACCATGAACGCCAGTGCTGCGGCGTTGATCATAATTTCGAGACCAATCAACATAAACAGGAAGTTACGACGAATTACCACGCACGTCAGCCCGAGGACAAACAGAATGTCCGCCAGAATAAGTCCATGCTGCAGAGGGATCATACCTGCTCCTCCTTATTACTTTTCACTTTGTCCGCCGGGCGGTTGCTCAGCACCTCACCAGAGCGCTGCTCGCGACCGATGTGAAAGGCCACGACTAGCCCTGCCAGCAGCAGCATGGAAGCCAGCTCAACGGCCAGAACATAAGGACCAAATAGGCTGATGCCGACCGCTTTCGCATCGATCATCGTGCCGTCAATGCTCTGGTCATTAACACTACGGATGGCGTAAATCAGCATCACCAGCAGGACAAACGACAGCACAGCGGATTCGATCCACATAGATGCCTGCAGCCAGCGACGCTCCTGCTCGATCTCCTGACCGCCAAGGTTCAGCATCATCACCACGAAGACAAACAGCACCATGATGGCGCCCGCATAAACAATGATCTCCAGCGCACCGGCAAAGTAAGCGCCGAGCGAGAAGAATACACCGGCGATAGCCAGCAGAGAAATAATCAGGTACAGCAACGCATGTACCGGGTCTGTGTGGGTGACAACGCGCAACGTTGCCAGCACCGCGACCAGTCCGCAAAGATAAAACGCAAATTCCATGCTTGGCTCCTTAAGGTAACAAGCCCTTGACGTCGATGGGTCTGGCTTCGTTTTTTGCGTCGCCTTTATCTTTACCGCTAATCGCCATACCCGCCATCCGGTAAAAACTGTATTCCGGGTATTTACCCGGGCCAGAAATCAGCAGGTGTTCTTTTTCATACACCAGATCCTGACGCTTGAACTCACCCAGCTCGAAATCTGGAGTAAGCTGAATCGCAGTGGTCGGGCAAGCCTCTTCACACAGGCCACAGAAGATGCAGCGCGATAAGTTGATACGGAAGAACTCCGGATACCAGCGGCCGTCGGCCATCTCCGCTTTTTGCAGCGAGATACAGCCCACCGGGCAGGCTACGGCACACAGGTTACAGGCAACGCAGCGTTCCTGGCCGTCCGGCTCGCGCGTCAGCACGATACGCCCACGATAACGTGGCGGCAGGTAAACCGGCTCTTCCGGGTACATCATGGTTTCGCGTTTGGCGAAGGCATTCATACCTATCAGCCAGATACTGCGTACGGTTGTCCCGAAACCAACGACAAGGTCTTTTAATGTCATTTTCTTAACCCCTTACTGCACCGTGTACAGAATCACTGCGGCGGTCGCCAGCAGATTCAACAGTGTTAACGGCAGACAGACTTTCCAGCCGAACGACATCACCTGGTCATAGCGCGGGCGCGGTAACGCAGCACGAATCAGAATGAACATCATCATGAAGAATGCCGTTTTGATGGCAAACCAGAAAATCGGCGGCAGCCACGGACCGTACCAGCCACCGAAGAATAGCGTGACGATCAGTGATGATACGGTCACGATACCGACGTATTCACCCACGAAAAACAGGCCGAATTTCATCCCGGCATACTCGATGTGGTAACCGTCAGCAAGTTCCTGCTCGGCTTCTGGCTGATCAACCGGATGGCGGTGGCACACTGCAACACCGGCGATGCAGAAGGTGATAAAGCCCAAGAACTGCGGGATTACGTTCCACAGATGCTGCTGGCTGTTCACAATGTCGACCATGTTGAACGAGCCAGCCTGAGCGACCACTCCCATCAGCGACAGGCCGAGGAACACTTCGTAGCTCAGCGTCTGGGCTGAGGCACGCATCGCACCGAGCAGTGAGTATTTATTATTACTCGACCAGCCCGCGAACAATACGGCATACACCGCAAGGCCTGCCATCATCAGGAAGAACAGCAGACCGATATTCAGGTCCGCGCCCATCCAAGTGGAAGTCACTGGCACAATCGCCATCGCCAGTAGCAGCGAGATGAAAGCGATCATTGGCGCAAGGGTGAAGATCACGCGGTCAGTGAACGGTGGGATCCAGTCCTCTTTAAAGAATATTTTGATCATATCTGCCACCAGCTGCAGCGAGCCGCCCCTGCCGACACGGTTTGGTCCGTAGCGGTTCTGGAACAGGCCGAGCAGGCGACGTTCGCCGAAGCTCATAAACGCGCCGCAGCCAACGACGAGAAACAGGATCACTAAGGCTTTTACGACGGCGATAATGACGTCGATAACTTCCGGTGTCAGCCACCTCATTGTGCAGCCTCCCGCAGATTTTCAATGTCGCTACCGGCAAGGAACGGTGGAACACCCGGCAAACCAATTGGCAAACCAACCTGCCCTGCCTGCAGATTGCTGGAGAAGCACACCGGCAGACGCAGAATTTCACCCTGGCAGTGAAATTCAACCGCAGCCCCGGCATTCACGCACAGTTTTGCCGCATCATTCGGGTTCATCATCACGTAAGCCTGCGGCATACGCTGCTGAATAACCGGAGCGCGCTGCGTCATCTCTTCGCTACCAAACAGGTGGAAGTATGGCGCCACTCGCCAGCTATCGGTGTCACCGCTGAAGGCCGCCGGCACATTTTCGAACCAGCCCAGCCGAGAGTCACCCGCTTCGATCAGGCGTACGCCCGGATCGCCGTTACGCAGATGTCCACCCACTTCCGCTTGGAATTTGTTCCATGCCTGCGGTGAGTTCCAGCCTGGCGCCCATGCAAATGGGATCTGTGAGCGCGCAGCACCCGGCTGGTTGTTCCCTTCCATTGAGAAGGAGAACATGGTGTCTTTGTCCTGCGGCTGACGCGGTTCGTGCACACTGATATTGGCACGCATCGCGGTACGTCCACTTGAACGGTGCGGCAAGCGCGACAGCTTCTGACCGCGAATACGGAAGCTAGCATCCGGTGCCGCTTGTTTAATCCCGGCCAGCTGCGGCAGTGCGACCACACAGGCATCTATCACGTGATCGAGCTGGCTCCAGTCCACTTCGCGGCTGTTGATGGTGCTCTGCAGCGAGTGCAGCCATCGCCAGCTTTCCAGCATCTGAACTTTTTTGTCGTAGTAAGCCGGATCATAAACCTGGAAGAAACGCTGTGCGCGGCCCTCTTGGTTGACGACGGTCCCATCGCTTTCAGCGAAGCTGGCAGTAGAGAGGATCAGACCGGCTTTTTCAGTGGTGGCAGTACGCTGGTGATCGAGCACTATCACGTTTGGCGCATTGATCAGTGCAGCATCCACGGTGGCTTTCGGCAGGTGACGATAGAGATCGTTCTCCAAAATGATCACCGTATCTGCCGCGCCGTTTTCCAGATCCGCCAAGGCGACGTCGAGCGAGTGACCGCCAATCATGCCCAAGCCAACGCTGTTAGTGGCCCCCGCAATCAAGGTGATCCCCACATCAGAACCAAGAGCTTTCAGCGCTTTCGCCACATTAGCGGCAGCCTGAATCATCGCTTCGCTGCCGGAGTGAGTTCCGGATACAATCAGCGGTTTTTTCGCACCGGCCAGCGCCTGCACAATCACGTTGATTTTGCCCGCCAGTGATTTATCGAGATCGCTGACCGCCGGTGAACTGGCGTCCAGCTCATGGGCAATGGCAAAACCTAAACGCGCCTGATCCTCAACCGGGGCGTGATAACTCCACGCGGCGATATCATCAAGGCGGGTTTCATCAACGTTAGTGACGAACAGCGGATGTTTGGCGTTCTGACCGATGTTGAGAATCGCAGCAATCTGCCAGTCCGCCACTTTCTGTGTGGCTGCCATTTCACGTGATTTGCCCTTCACGGCCTGACGCACGGACAGGGCAACGCGCGCCCCAGTCTGAGTCAGATCTTCACCCAGCACCAGCACCGCATCGTAGCTCTCGATATCACGCAGCGCCGGCGTGTGAATGCCGCTGTCGCGCAGCACGTTAAGCATCAGCTCAAGACGCGCCTGCTCACCCGCAGCGATACCGGTAGAGAAGTTTTCGGCTCCCACCAGCTCGCGCAGTGCAAAGTTGCTCTCCACGCTGGCGCGCGGTGAACCAATGCCGATCACTTTTCTCGCCTGACGCAGCACATCTGCGGCTCCCTGCATCGCTTGCTCAGCGTTGAGCGCGATCCAGTCATCGCCGCGGCGCTGCATTGGCTGGCGCGGGCGATCTTTCAGGTTAACGTAACCATAGCCGAAACGGCCACGGTCGCACAGGAAGTAGTGGTTTACCGTGCCGTTATAACGGTTTTCGATGCGGCTCAGTTCACCGTAGCGCTCGCCCGGGCTGGTGTTACAGCCGATGCTGCACTGCTGGCAGATGCTTGGCGCAAACTGCATATCCCACTTACGGTTGTAACGCTCGGAGTGAGTTTTGTCGGTGAACACGCCAGTTGGGCAAATTTCTACTAGGTTACCGGAGAATTCACTCTCCAGCACGCCATCTTCAGGACGACCAAAGTAGACATTGTCATGTGCACCGTAAACGCCGAGGTCAGTACCATCGGCATAATCTTTGTAGTAGCGCACACAGCGGTAGCAGGCGATGCAGCGGTTCATCTCGTGGGAAATAAACGGACCGAGATCCTGATTGCGGTGAGTACGCTTGGTGAAGCGATAACGGCGGAAGCTGTGGCCGGTCATCACTGTCATATCCTGCAGGTGACAGTTACCGCCCTCTTCACAGACCGGACAGTCGTGCGGGTGGTTAGTCATTAACCACTCCACCACACTTTCGCGGAACTCTTTCGCCTCACCATCATCGATGGAGATGAATGTGCCATCGGACGCCGGGGTCATGCAGGACATAACTAGGCGGCCACAGGTGTCTTCGGCATTTTGGAACTGCTTTACCGCACACTGGCGGCAGGCACCGACGCTACCGAGCGCCGGGTGCCAGCAGAAATAAGGAATATCAAGGCCAAGGGAGAGACATACCTGCAACAGGTTGTCTGCACCATCAACATCATATTCTTTACCGTCTACATGAATTGTAGCCATAGTGAATATGTTTCCGTAAGGCCCGTGCAAACACGGGCGTTAAACTCTGCTTACCAGCGTGCCTTTAACAGGTTTGGCTGGATGCCGCTAATCGCGTGTGTGTTGTTGTATACTTGGGGTGCCATACCCGCTTCAAACTCTTCGCGGAAGTATTTAATGGCACTTTGCAGTGGTTCTACTGCACCCGGCGCATGCGCACAGAATGTTTTACCCGGGCCAAGCTGGCGGCAGAGCTGCAGCAGAGTTTCGATATCCCCTAGCTGCCCCTGTTTGTTCTCCAGCGCGCGCAGAATTTTAACGCTCCACGGCAGGCCGTCGCGGCAAGGTGTACACCAGCCGCAGGATTCACGGGCGAAGAACTCTTCCAGATTGCGCACCAGCGACACCATGTTGATCTCGTGGTCAACAGCCATCGCCAGCGCCGTACCCAGACGGCTACCGGCTTTACCAATGCTGGCAAATTCCATTGGCAGGTCGAGGTGGGATTCGGTTAGGAAATCAGTGCCTGCACCACCCGGCTGCCACGCCTTGAATTTCAGATCGTCGCGCATGCCACCGGCATACTCTTCCAGAATTTCGCGAGCGGTGGTGCCAAACGGCAGTTCCCAGATGCCAGGGTTTTTCACCCTGCCGGAAAAGCCCATCATTTTGGTGCCGGTATCTTCACTGGTGGAAATGCCTTTGTACCAGTCAACGCCGTTAGCAATGATGGCTGGCACGTTGGAGAGCGTCTCAACGTTATTAACGCAGGTCGGCTTGCCCCAAGCACCCGCTGATGCCGGGAAGGGTGGCTTGGAGCGCGGGTTAGCGCGGCGCCCTTCCAAGGAGTTAATCAGCGCGGTCTCTTCACCACAGATATAGCGGCCAGCGCCGGTGTGCACGATCAGCTCAAAATCGAAGCCCGAGCCGAGGATGTTTTTACCCAACAGACCCGCTTCAGTTGCTTCAGCGATGGCGCTGCGCAGGTTGGCGGCAGCTTCAATATATTCGCCACGCAGGAAGATATAGCCACGATAGGTTTTCAGCGCAAAAGCGGCGACCAACATGCCTTCAACCAGCTGGTGCGGCATCTGCTCCATCAGCAGGCGGTCTTTATAGGTGCCGGGCTCCATTTCATCGGCGTTACACAGCAGGTAACGGATATTCATGGATTCGTCTTTCGGCATCAAGCTCCACTTCAAACCGGTGGAGAAGCCTGCACCGCCACGCCCTTTCAGGCCAGAGTCTTTGACCTGCGCAACGATATCTTCCGGTGCCATGGATTTCAGGGCTTTCTCAGCACCGGCATAACCATTCTTACTGCGGTATTCCTCAAGAAATACCGGCTGTTTGTCTTCACGCATGCGCCAAGTCAGCGGATGCATTTCGGCAGTACGCACGATCTGTCTCATTGATACTGCTCCAGTAAATTGGCGATGCCTTCCGGCGTCAGATGAACGTGAGTGTCTTCATCCATCATCATCACTGGCCCCTTATCGCAGTTACCTAGGCAACAGGTCGGCAGCAGCGTGAAACGGCCATCGTCCGTGGTCTGGCCCGGCTTGATATTCAGCTTGGTTTCCAGCGCGACCTGGATTCCCTGGAAGCCAGTGATGTGGCACACAACGCTGTCGCAGTAGCGGATTACATGGCGGCCAACCGGCGTGCGGAAGATCTGGCTGTAGAATGTTGCCACCCCTTCCACATCAACGGCAGGAATGCCCAGCACATCCGCAATGGCGTTAATCGCACCGTCTGGCACCCAGCCGCGCTGCTTCTGAACAATTTTCAGCGCTCCAATTGAAGCGGCACGCGCGTCTTCATAATGGCGTTTTTCATGCTCAATGGCATTGCGCTCGCTGGCACTCAGCACAAAAGCCCCGGATTCATCGATCGTTTCGATCGCAATTCTTTGATCGTGCATAATTAGCGGTCCACGTCTGACATAACAAAATCGATACTACCGAGGTATACTATCAGGTCGGATACTAGGCTGCCGTTGATCACTGAAGGGATCTGCTGCAGGTGCGGGAAGCTAGGCGTGCGCACGCGGGTGCGGTAGCTCATGGTGCTGCCGTCGCTGGTCAGGTAGTAACTGTTAATCCCTTTGGTCGCCTCAATCATCTGGAGGGACTCATTGGCCGGCATCACAGGGCCCCATGAAACCTGCAGGAAATGAGTGATCAGGGTTTCGATATGCTGCAGCGTGCGCTCTTTTGGTGGCGGCGTGGTCAGCGGATGGTCAGCCTTGAACGCGCCTTCCGGCATATTCTTTAGACACTGTTCTAGGATGCGCATACTCTGGCGCATCTCTTCCATCTTCAGCATCACGCGGCTGTAAGCACAGCTGACACCGTCACCGATGGGAATATCGAAATCGAAGTTTTCATAACCGGAGTACGTGCGCCATTTACGCACGTCAAAGTCGAGTCCCGTCGCGCGCAGACCTGCACCGGTGGTACCCCAAGCCAGTGCTTCTTCCATGTTGTAGGCAGAAACACCTTTCGAGCGAGCAATCAGCACGGAGTTTTTCAACGCGATCTGTTCGTAGGATTTCAGCCGTTTTGGCAACCAGTCCAGCAGCTCGCGCAGTAGGCGCTCCCACCCTTTCGGTAGGTCATGCGCCACGCCGCCGATGCGGAACCAAGCCGGGTGCATACGGAAACCAGTAATGGCTTCCACCACGTCGTAAATTTTCTGGCGATCGGTAAAGGCAAAGAACACCGGAGACATAGCACCGACGTCCTGAATAAACGTTGAGATGTACAGAAGGTGGCTGTTTATACGGAACAGCTCTGAAAGCATCACGCGGATGACATCCACGCGCTCTGACACTTTGATACCGGCCAGTTTCTCAACCGCTAACACGTACGGCATTTCGTTCACGCAGCCGCCGAGATATTCGATGCGGTCGGTGTAAGGAATGTAGCTGTGCCAAGATTGACGCTCGCCCATTTTCTCCGCACCGCGATGGTGATAACCGATATCCGGCACGCAGTTGACGATCTCTTCGCCGTCCAGCTGCAGGATAATACGGAACGCACCGTGCACTGACGGGTGGTTCGGGCCGAGGTTGAGAAACATAAAGTCCTCATTGTTGGTGCTGCGCTTCATGCCCCAGTCTTCAGGCTTAAAGGTGAGCGACTCCATTTCCAGATCTTCTTTCTGCTTCGTCAGCTCGAAAGGATCGAATTCGGTCGCACGCGCCGGATAATCTTTGCGCAGCGGGTGCCCTTCCCACGTCTGCGGCATCATGATGCGCCTCAGGTGCGGGTGGTCCTCGATATTGATACCAAACATCTCCCAAGTTTCACGCTCATACCAGTTGGCATTCGGGAAGATTTTGGTGATGGTCGGTACATTCAAATCGTTTTCAGACAACGCCACCTTGAGCATGATATCGCGATTGCGTTCAATGGAGATGAGGTGGTAGAAAACGGAAAAATCAGCCTCGGGTAAACCCGCACGGTGAGTACGCAAACGCTCGTCCATGCCATGCAAGTCATACAGCATGACATAAGGTTTTGGCAACTTGCGCAGGAAGTGGATAATCTCAAGCAGCTGCTCACGTTTCACCCAGACTACCGAAATGCCGGTACGGGTTGCTTGCACAGTAAAGGCGTCAGGCCCAAAACGATTACGCATCTCGCCGATTACCGGGTCATCTCGGGTTTGCCATAACGGCTGAGCGAGATCTTGCGTGGTTAAATCTGTCATAAGAGGTTCACCATTCTGGCCTGTCATCTAGGCGCTCAGTGTTGGCATCAGGTGGGGCGGCGCACATTACATTGTTTTTTTTGCGCTTTTGCTGACCACATCCATAAACTGCTGTTTTTAAATTTCGTCAGGCGTGCGCAGATTAGTCACGGCGATACGCTCGGCATTCTTTTTGTCGCGCTCTGACTGCATATTGGCGCGATACACGCCCTGATCGCTGACAATCCAAGACAGCGGACGGCGCTCTTTGCCAATCGACTCCTGCAGCAGCAGCAGCGCCTGCATATAGGCTTCAGGACGCGGAGGGCAACCCGGAATATACACGTCAACCGGCAGGAACTTATCCACGCCCTGCACCACAGAATAGATATCGTACATACCACCGGAGTTCGCGCAGGCACCCATCGAGATCACCCATTTTGGTTCCAGCATCTGGTCATACAGGCGCTGCACAACCGGAACCATCTTGATGAAACAAGTTCCCGCTACCACCATAAAGTCAGCCTGGCGAGGCGAAGCACGAATAACTTCCGAACCGAATCGCGCCACGTCATGTAATGCCGTAAACGAGGTGGTCATTTCGACGTAGCAACAAGAAAGGCCGAAGTTTAACGGCCAAAGGGAGTTCTTACGACCCCAGTTCACCATGTCGTGCAGAGCGTGTTCCAACTTGCCCGTGTAGACGTTTTGATGAACGCGCTTTTCTAAGGGATCGGTAACAATCTCCTGTTTCTGCAGGGGGTAACGGTCATTCCCACCGTTCGGGTCTATGCGGGTGAGCGTATAGTCCATGTGTTTTTTCCTCGCTGTTACTGCTTGTGACGGTTGGCGTGCGAGATGGTGGTTGGTTTGACGTCAAACTGACGACGGGCAGGAGCCCAATCCAGCGCGCCAATGCGGACCAGATAAAACAAACCAGCTAGCAGAACCAAAATAAAAATAGCTGCTTCCACAAAGCCGACCCAACCACTTTCGCGGATCGCTGTCGACCATGCGTAGAGATAGAGGGCTTCAACGTCGAAGATGACGAAAAACATGGCAACTAGGTAAAACTTGGCAGACAGGCGCAGTTTAGCACTGCCCACCGAAGCAATCCCGGATTCAAAAGGTGTATTTGTATGCCTTCCACGGGCTTTTCCGCCCAAGAACCATGCTCCGGCTAGCATTGCGCAGCAAAGGCCGATAGAGACGATCAGGAAAACGGCGAACGCCCAATGATGGGCAACGACTTCTGTGGTTTTTGACATACTCTTGCTTACTCACCAAAAGTGGCGTTTTACGTCCTGCTCTGATAATTGGCAGTTAACACACCACATCGATTCAAGGGAAGAATAAAAAACCTGATAAATCTTACTGTCTTTTGTGTCTTTTGCGGTTAGGCAGTGATTCTATGTGGTTTTTACTCCTTTAACTAACCTTTTGTCAACTTTGACAAAACTACCCGCACATTAATTCACACCCACAACACGAATTTAACATATAATGCTCGATAAGTGAGCTAAATCGAGTCAGTAGCATCATGTGAACTATAGTGTAGCGGCTAAAATCTTGTTTGGATCGTGCATTTAACAACGCCTATTTTGGCAGGATTCATCACGTTTTCCTGCCCCCTATTAGGGTTATTTTTTTGATCCAGAATACAGTTTGGTGTTTTATGCTAGGAAAACAGGCAAATTTTTCTTGAACAGAATCAATTCACTGATCGAACCAGAAAGGAGCGCGAGGGAGGTTTTTTTCTTTTTCAGCTGAATGGGCGCTTTTTAACGCGTATAGCCAGATTAATAGCTTTGTTAAATAAATAGAGATTATGCTGTGATCTCATAAAACAGCGAGCTGTCCATAACATAAAATCAGCA
>NZ_MAYS01000056.1 GCF_001756855.1 Candidatus Erwinia dacicola
CAGCTGGAAAAGAACTTCCCGGCAGTCACAGAGATGATGGACGAAGCGGAGGCGGAGGGGCTGGCGTACTTCGGGTTCCCGGGAGCGCACCGGGTGAAAATCCACTCCACGAACACGCCGGAGCGCCTGAATAAAGAGGTGAAGCGGCGTTCCCACGTGGTGGGTATCTTCCCCAACGAAGAGAGTATAACCCGGCTTCTGGGGGCGGTGCTGACGGAGCAGAACGAAGAATGGCTGTTGCAGAACCGCTACCTGCCGCAGCACAGCATGGCGGAGATAGAGCAGACCGCTGAAAACGATGTGATCGAGGCGCTGCCACTCAGCGCTTAACAGACATATTACCGGACCGGAAGGCCGGATCTGAATTTACACCACCTTGACGGACTCGACCCTATTAGAAAAATAGCATAATTGTTTTCTTAACCGAATGCCATTGCTGAGCCAGTGGGGGCTGTCCGGGGACTTCTGAACCATGATTATTGTCTATCTGGTGATTCAGGCGCTGGATGGGAACGTGCGGGTGCCGATACTGTTTTTAGAAGCGGTAAACCTGCATCCACTGATGATTATTCTTTCGGTGGTGATCTTCGGCGGGCTATGGGGATTCTGGGGGGTATTCTTTGCTATACCGCTCACCACGCTGGTGAAATCGGTGGTGCATGCCTAGCCGGATGAAATAGCTAAATCGTAGAAGGCTTATCAAGGGCCGATCTCAAAAGACGATTGGCCCCTAGATTTGCGGGTCGACCCGCACGTTCAAATCACGCCGACTTCAGGTAATCCATCACGATATCGTGGTGGTTGCCGGTCTTGAAATCATCGAAAACTTTCTCAACGTTACCGTCAACGCCGATAAGGAAACTGATGCGGTGGATGCCGTCATAGGTTTTGCCCATAAAGGTTTTTTCGCCCCAGATGCCAAACTGCTCGCATACCTGATGGTCTTCATCAGACAGCAGAGTAAAGTTTAGCAGCTCTTTTTCGACGAAGCGTGAGAGCTTCTCCGGCTTATCCGTGCTGATACCTAAAACTTCAACCCCGGATTTTTTCAGCTCGTCCATGCTATCGCGCAGACCGCATGCCTGTACGGTACAGCCTGGCGTCATCGCTTTCGGGTAGAAATATACCAGAACGCGCTGTCCTTGGAAGTCGGTTAAATTTACCTGTTCGCCGTCCTGGTCGGGCAAGCTAAATTTCGGTGCAGCATCACCGGTTTTCAGTGGATTCATCACTACTCTCCATTTTTTATCATCATACCAAGGTTAAAATTCACGCGCTTCCCACATGTAGGTCAAGGATTACGCGCCGTGGTAAGAAACCGCCTTAATAGTGCCTTGAGCATGAAGTTCTGTACATAGCTGGTTGAACGCTTGCTCGATTAATAACGCATCTTGGCTGGTCGGGCTATGAGTGGTTAACTGAATATAGAGCATAGGCGGCTGGTTTTCTTGTGCAGGGTGTGTGCACGACACCAGCTCGGCAATATTCATCTGATGCGAATAAAACAGATCGGTAAAGCGCTCAATGATATGCGGGGAGTCAATGACCTCTACTTGATGGTTAGGAGATT
>NZ_MAYS01000057.1 GCF_001756855.1 Candidatus Erwinia dacicola
TAAGGTACGATTTTTTTGATGTCTTTTGATTTAATTCCGCTTTACGGGTAAAATATAAACTAAACAGAATTATATATCGACATTGAAATCGTATCTCCTCAAATAAAAAGGAATTGATATGGCTAAGGGTGCTGTTTTCCCCGTTCAGTTTACTGGCAGTAAAGGCGTTATCAATTGTGATGAGTCTTTTCAGAAAAATGAAGTCGTGGAGTGGCACCGTTACCTAAGACACGCACGTAACAACCGCAAGACGGTTTCGGTAAGCTGCCTTTGTCAGCCTGTCTGCACGGAGGGGAAGATCCTCAGACTGAAAGTCAGTCATTCAGAAGCAACGGACCGCTACTGGCTGTCAGCATGGCCCTATGAGGGCAGCCGGCACGCGGAGAATTGCCGGTTCTATTCCGTCTGGTCCGACAAATCTCAGGCCAGTATTTATGAAGCGGGTGTGGTCACAACAGGCGCAGACGGAATGTTTAAAATCAGGCTCCCGACGGGACTGCAGAAAAAGGAGCCAAAGGCACCTGATGACGACAACGCTGAACCGGTCGTTAAGACTTCAGCGACTACGAAACGTAAACCTGCCATGCAGCTGCTCGGACTGCTCCACTTTATGTGGGAGCAGGCAGAAATAAACGTCTGGCATCCCGCCTTCGAGCTTAAAAAATCCCGTGGCACTGCCTGGCTGGGTTACCGCCTGGATAATATCTCAGGGAGGATCCGGATAGGTAAGACCCTGCTCAGCGACGTCATGCTTATACCCGGTAACCGGGACGGCGCGCACAGTAAACCTAATCTGCAGAAGCTCCGGGCGGCCACCAAAAATAAAAAACGCTTGGTGGTGGTTTCTCAGCTTGTCAGCTGGACAGAAAAGACAGAGGCGAGGCTGAATAGTGGCATGCTGCCTCTGGGACTGTTCGGCGGTTTTCCTGAACTCAGGATCCCACCGGATGCCAGGGCGCGCTGTGAGGCAAGCTTTGGTCGCGAACTCGGGCACTGGAGGAAGGGGGCGAAGGTGATTGCGATCGCTGAAACGGATCCGCCGATTACCACATTTCGTCACGTGGACGGAAAGCCGGTTCCCTCTACCCGCTGCGAGGTTATCGACATTGCGCTGATGGTGGTCAGCCCCCGTTATATCCCCCTGGATTCGGGGTATGAAGCGGTTATCGAGAACAAACTTTGGGCTGAACAGCGTGCGTTCATTAAGCCGCTGCGCTATGACGGTGGTGAAGACGTGTTTCCTGACTTCCTGCTGACGGACGTCGGCGGCGAAGAGTTTGTGCCGCTTGAGGTGTTTGGCATGAATACGCCTGAATACCTCGCGCGAAAGGCCTTAAAGCAGGCCCACTACGAAGAGGAATTCGGTGAGGGACGTTGGTGGAGCTGGGACGCGACAGCCAGGGATGCGGAGTCAGCCATACCCGATTTTCCCGAAAAGAAAAAATGAAATATATGACACCAGTCCGGCTTAAAGAACTTAGCGGAGAGCTAACCGAATGTTATTGAATAAGATACTGACGGGTAAGAACAGCACGTTCGCGGGAACAATAAAACAAACGGCGCATGTGATGACCAGTGTGTCTGAGGTCGCTTTTTTTGGCGTCCTTTTCACCGACGGGGGCGAATGGCTTCGGGTGGCTACTGACGATATCTCCTTGGCTGAACGAGTCGCGTTCCTGCAGTCAGGTAGCAGCGTCAGGATCACGGTGGAGGGGAGCATCGTGCAGGCTCGAAGCAGTTATCACAGGCTCGTGAGGATCGACATTATCTGACACCGAGTTATGATATATCAGGCCCTCCATACGGTCAGTCGTAAGTCCCATACGGTAAAAAAACTAACAGAGTGGGTGTTTTTTTTAGAAACATTAAGGATGAAGTGATATGAAAAAATGCGATCCTCTTGACGATTTTAAAAACGTAGGCCGAAAGAAAGAAGTATGCAGCCATGAACCGGTGACAGATACTAAAAAGGTCGAATTAAACCATGTATACTCTCCACTGGATACGGCAGTTATAGTATTTGTCGCTGTAATTATTGGGTTCCCCATGCTGTTGTTTTTATTAGCGTTTGCAAACGCACTTATTATGGAATCCCCTTGATATTTTACCTCTGAATTTTTGGTTTAATCAATTGAAGGATAAAACATGTCCAAAGAAAAAGGCAACTTGCTAATTAAATCTGCTATAGCCGCGGGGATCAGTACCATACTGATAGATTTAATGCTTCCCTTTACCTCCTTCAGTCCGGTGTCCACATCTTCTTCCGGACCGTTTGGAGTATTCTCTTTTTATGTCATTTGGGCGGCAATAACACTAGTAGTGTTCATAATTTGGAAGTTGAAGTTGAAATTTTTCGGGTTAAAGAAAAAGTTTGATAGATAAAAAAAGCTATTCGCCGCGCGGCGATCGTTGATGACCAGGAGAACTAAATACTGTTGATTTCGTTACCCTGACGTAGCGTCAGCTTTTCACTGCCCGGTGCAGGGTACTGCTGCATCAGCGCCTGATGCACCTCGCCTCCGAGCGACCGGCTGTTACTTTCTGCAGAGTTCAATCCATACCATGTGAGAGAGCATCCTGGATTTGTTGAATCTGCTCGCTGAATCCACCTTCTGCCTCAATTTTATTTAGCCGATCTGCAACCGAGTAATCTTTACCAAAAATGGTTTCCATATTGCTCATGCTTAATCCCTTATAGCGGCCGCTGGCTGAACTTATACCGTCATATCTGAGCCTCATAAGTACGTCCAGGAAATTGCCGTCATCCCTAGTTTCGGACTGTATCCACGCGGCGACTCTTTCGGGAGAATTTATATCCCGCCATGCATAAATAATTTCAGACATGTCGTCTTCGCGCCATAACATGTCTCTGTTCTCAGGGCATTCAAAGCATGCAGAAGCCTTTGCACAAAGCATTTTCAAATCCTGATCGTACAGGACCCGGTCACTTTCATTTGCCGGCCGATTTCCTGCCAGCCCGTTCTGCCACAACAGATGACGCAGGTAAGATACACTCCAGTTAAGCGTCCCATCATTTGTCAGTGAATTACCCAGCAGAGCCAGTGCCTCGCTGCGGTTATCGATAACAAGGCGACGAAGCAGGTTATCGGCTAACTCTCTCAGTTGAATGGAATATACGGTCAGCCACTCTCCACGGGCGTAGTAGCGACGAAGCACTTCCCGACCGTTCTTAAAGAGAAACAGCAGTAATCCTCTGCACTGCACGGAAGTTGCCTGGCCAAGCATCGCGGGGGTGAGCCTGTCAAGAATGTGGTCAAACCACCATCGGGTGGTGTATCCATTTCCGGTCATCTTATTAAATAGCAAGCTGGTCAGTTCAGACGGGGCATCTGTCTTGCCGGCAACGTCAAAAAGTTCTTCAAAAAAGGCGACAGGAAGAACATCTTTTGGCGGAGAAAAGGCAAAATAGAATCGCCAGTGGAAGCCACTTCTTAGTCGTTTTGCTGAGTCAGCTTGGCTTCTTACTGCATCTCTTTCAAGGACGAAAAGCTTCAGCGACTGTTGGTTAATCCCCTCAATACCGGGCAGCCATTTAGCCAGCTCCATCAAGGACAATGGTGACGCCGGGGGAAGTGAAGACATGAGGTTATTTAGCTCATCAGCAATTGCATGGTTTTCCTTTACTGTAACTTGTCCGTTTCCTGATGCGACCGTTGCGTATTCAGTGAGGTAATGTTCAGTCCAGTCATACATTGATGGAAAAGTGACGCGCAGAAGATGAAGTAGGCACAGATCAGGAAACCATACGGAATCTTTCAGCGGGGGATAGCGGAATGCCAGACTGCCCAGAACCAGTCTGACTTCACGTGGGGTGTTCAGCATCGCGCCAAAGGTTCCTGTTACAGATCTGATGTCTTCAATCAGAGAATAATCTGGTTCCGAACCATTCACTTTTTCAAAAAGTTGAATTGAGCCTGCCATAAATTCATTGCGAAGGTCGAAGGACTCAGGTCGCGGCAAGCTGAAAGAGAGCTGGATTATTTTCTGAAGGTATCTCTGGCCGTCCTTAATATTCAATCCGACTTCCACTGCGTGGCCAAGGACAATGGGGTCGTAGCACATGATGTAGCGGAACCGGGAGAAATCTGCGACAGAACGCACCATCCTCAGAACATCCACGGCCTGTTCTGGCTCTAGTCGGTCAAGATCATCAAGTACGATGACAAAGTTCAGATCCATATCTGAAATTCTTTTTTCTATATCCGCCCTGAGTGCTGCAGTGGTTTGCCGGCTAGCAGATAGGTCAGCCGTAGATACCGTCTTCATTATTTTTCCTGCAATGCCAAAACCCGGAACCCAGTTGCTGGCCAGCTCGGCCAGAGGGGCAATCTTACCTGAGGCCTGCTGTGCATAGCGCAGCACGTCAGTCGCGATCGCGGAAGCCCTGCCACTCCATATTTTGCGTTTTAAACGGCGTAGCCATGAATACTGCTTTTCCTGTTCCTTATCCAGAATCGCTGCAACGGGAATCAGCAGACTCTCCACGCTGCTGGTACCGGAAGCGCTGAGCCAGGGAGAAATGGGAATAATATGCGTATTGTCCGGTTTATCCTTTTTCAGCTGGAGCTGGAGAAGATTAAGAAGGCTGGTTTTTCCTGCTCCCCATGCCCCTTCAATGCCTACAACGGTGCTGACATCAGTATCCAGAGCAAAAATGCTTTGTGACAGGTTTTCAGCCAGTGAAGTAAAGCCGTATCTGTCATCTTCTGGTGTGGCGACGGGCAGGTCATTACCTGCTCTTACCCCGCCAGGAATACATTTGTACTTCATTTCAGAGGTCTCCCTAGAGTTCATGCAGATCGGCCGCCACAGCGGCCTGGAATATCGCCTTCAGTTTCAGAAAATCTTCCAGCGTCAGGAAAATATGGTGATGTTCCGTACGAGGATTACTCTGTCTACATCACCGCGTAGGTTGTATAGCGATACCAAACTGTCCAGGGCGCTCTAGCCGTGCAGGGCACCAAGGTCGGCACGGACCAAAGCACTGAAAATACCCCAGCTCAACGCAAGCGGCGCCGGTGTGACGACAGGAATCCAACTGTGGCTGCTCCTGTTTCGCTTGATCTGCCGGATTCTACAAGTATTGTAGCGGTTAAAGTTCACCGGGTATGGTAAAGCCGGGAAGGAGTACCTGCGCGTTGTCCGTCCGAAAAAAAGAAACCCGCAGCTTGTAAGCCACGGAGAGATGATCTGCCTGCCATACGGGTGCCAGGCGCTTAATTCTTCGGGAAGCTGGCCAGCAGCGCAGCCACCAGGGCTGGAGGAACATTCAGTCCGGCCATGGCGAAGGTTTCCGCGGTCATATGGTTAAACGCAGGCTGTATCGTACGAAGACGCGGGATGGCATCCGGTTCCAGAGCCAGCAGTTCCCGGACGCGGGCCGCTGCGTCGATGTACTTCTGCGTGGTTGTCCAGGCGTGTTTATTGGAGACGCTATACCATTCTTCAAGTATGTCTTCCGAGAACGCGGTGGCCAGCCCCTCTTCAATCACCGGCGCACCACCGCCAACGACCGGGGCCAGCAGGTGGACACATTCGTGCGCCAGCTGATACACCGTGAGCAGTATGTTGGAAAAGGCCTCCGCACTCAGGCAGATGGCAATGTGTTTCCGGGGTGGGGTTTCATTACTGCCCGGGAACCATATCTGCGGCCGGCCTGCGTGAAACTCAACACCCACATAGGTCCAGCTGCGATCGCGGCTGCCATAGCGTTTCTCCATTTCCTGGATGAAACAGCTGACGTAAGTAGCGGGTGTAAAACTACAGTTGCCGTTCGCCAGCTTAACCCTGAATAAATGATCCGGAATATCAAAACTGTTGTTCATCGTCATGCTCTGTAATTATCTGGTGACACTGTCAGGGCGAAGGTATCCCCCCGGTTTTCTGCTCAGTTGCCGGCGTTCACCTTCACCACAAAATCCCCGTTTCCGTCCGGCTTAAAACCGACCTGTTTTGTGTAATGCTGCGCCAGCGCTTTTTCATGCGAAGACAGCGCAGAGTAAAGCCGGCCATCCAGCGCCGGAAGTGAAGCCACGTACTCCGTACTCAGCCGTTTATTTTCTTCCCGCGCCGCCTGCTCTTCCTCGGCCGTCATACTAAAATCCGTCGCCGGGAACAGGACAGAGGCAGTTGTGAACATGGGATCGTGTAACTCAATGTGCTCCCTGTGGAGTTCGTCAAACAGGGCTTTGCGACAGGACTCGCTGGGAAAGCGTTGCCATGTCGGCGAGTGCACCTGGGCCAGCTCACAGAAATCATTTTCAGGGATGGCATCCTGTGGCCAGCAGGCGATAACCTCGTTCCAGACCATCTCCGCCAGCCCCTTCCAGACGGTCTTCTTTACCGCCATGGATGCCAGAATATCGTCGTCTGCAATATTTTTAATGCCCTTCTGGATAGCCAGACGCAGCACTTCCACTTCTTTCACCGGCTGCTGCGTCAGGGTGACACAGCGCACGTAGAGTTCATCCAGCTCGGCTGCTGTGCCGTCATCGATATGTTTCGTTGGCATGACTGCCTCCTTTCTGTGAGAATTGTTTCCTGCTCATCTATAACTAATAAAATTTGCTAAGTTTCTAAGTTTCTAAGTTTCTAGGTTTACTAATTCTAACATAACATAAATACGTTTCTGCGCAAGCAGCTCTCAGTGAGACCGGTTTGTCGGCTCTCTTTTTTCTGCGCAGATCCGAAAAGTGATAGAACCGGATCCCGCCCCTCCCGGCGGCTGATTTTCACCCTGACACTATATGTAGTGGCTGTATCAGCTTGTCTGCATACAATATATGGGATGAGGACGGCAACTGGCTTCGGCAGTGGAGGGCTTCTCCCCGCCCTGCCGCCGTGCTACGCTTCCGGTTACTGCCTTATCGGGATAAACTCGGATCTGGCCGGTGAGGGTGTGCGGTTATTGCCATAGGTGGTTATATGCATGATTACTATCACTTTGGTTATGGTGTTTGCAGGAAAAGTTTCAGGTGTGACGGTCAGGGTCGTTATTGAGGGTGATCTCGGGGCGGGATTATTTCAAAAGGGAGAACAATGTGTAAATCATGCAAGCCGGATGCGAACTATTTCCGTTCAGTAGACTGTGTGTACGAGTATTTGTTGCCGGCACATCCGGTGTTGTGGCTCAGGGATTCGCTCCGCACAAGGCCGGGCTATGTGTCGCGCAGTTTGCTCTGCCCGGCCGGTAAAGTGCTTGCCATCCAGAACAGGTCAGATCAAAGCTGGCGCCTGCGAAAAGATCCGAATGAAACCTTGGACGAAATTCCTGATGAAAAGCGGAGAGAGTTTGTACTGCTTACGGACGAAGCAGCCCGGTTCCAGGCATTTCTCCTTACCTGGAGATGACGAGCACTTATGACTTTTAGCCATTTTAAGAGGAACCCTTCTGGATCGATTTGGTTCTGACGGCTGACGTCTTAACAGAGGAACAACGGATGCAGGCAGACTTGATAAACGGTATGGCGGCAGCTGTATCGCACCCGGCCACCGTTCAGGTGATTAACCAGGGGCCGGGGATCTGGGGCAACGTGGCCACCGGGGCCATCACTGCGGTCGCAGCGATTGCGGCGGTGATGCTGACGCACCGGTTTACGCTGCGGCGGGAAAGGCAGGCGGCAGATAGAAAACTCGCACAGGATCGCCTGTTCATTGCCACCGAACTTGTCTTTTTACTGGAACAGTTCGCAGAAACCTGCGCCAATGTTGCCAAAGACTGCGGTTATTACAACCAAGAGGGTATCAGCGTTCCAGCAGTAAAAACCCCAGCCCTTGATTACTCTGTCATACAAGGTGACTGGCGCGCCCTGACGGGAAGACTGATGTATCAAGTCCGCGAGCTTGCAGTAATAAAAAGCGAGGCTGATCGCACAATTAATGAAGCTGATTATTGGGCTCCAGACTTTGATGAATTTTTTTGTGCGCGGCAGTTTCAGTATACGCGGCTTGGGCTTAAATCGGTCATTCTGGCCAAACGGCTGCGTAAGTTTGTTGGATTCGGGGAAACTCGTCTTAACTCCACTCCGTGGTCAGCACAGCAGGTACTCTGGAGTGTCTGGCGTGAAGAAATGAAACTGCGTTCTGAAGCGGCTATCCTCCATAAACAGGCGCTGGAGGGATTAGCGATTAATAATATGAAGCAGGCCTCTGACGATGTGGGTGACAGAGGAGGACTGGCATGACCCATACACACCTGCCGGCGATGGGGGGCTGCCAGTCATACGCGTCACCGCTGCCGGTACCTATTGATTATCCGGCGGCGCTGGCGCTGCGGCAGATGGCCTTAGCACATGATGAGTATCCTCAGTATCTGCTGGCGCCGGAGGTCAGCGCCCTGCTCCACTATGTCCCCGACCTCTATCGCAAGATGCTGTTCACCACGCTGTGGAACACCGGCGCGCGCATTAACGAAGCGCTGGCCCTGACCCGGGGAGATTTCAGCCTGGCACCGCCCTACCCCTACGTGCAGCTGGCCACCCTCAAGCAGCGCGGTGAAAAAGCGGCTCGCGGCCCGGGCAGGGCACCGTCAGGAGTGGTACCTCACCGCCTGGTTCCGCTGTCCGATCCGCAGTACGTGGCCCAGCTGGAGATGATGGTGGCCACGCTGAAAATTCCCCTCGAGCGGCGCAGCCCGGAGACGGGACGCGCGGAACGCGTCCGGCTGTGGAGCATCACTGACCGGACGGTCCGCACCTGGCTGAACGAGGCCGTTGACGCCGCCGCTGATGACGGTGTGACGTTCTCGGTACCGGTGACGCCACACACCTTCCGGCACAGCTATGCCATGCACATGCTGTACGCCGGCATTCCGCTGAAGGCGCTGCAGAGCCTGATGGGGCACAAAAGCATGAAGTCGACCGAGGTGTACACGAAGGTGTTTGCGCTGGACGTGGCCGCCCGGCACCGGGTGCAGTTTCAGATGCCGGGTACTGAAGCCGTGGGTATATTGAAGAGTATTAAAGGGTAATATTGTCAGGACTTGGAAACTGAACTGCACGGCATTAGCGTGCAGTACGGTGACTACTTAGTTTTACTGAAACAGGCGCCGACAATGAACGACACCAGCAAAGATAAACATGCTCCTGTGATGCTGGCATACGAGGCCATTAACTCAATCTGATCCCAGAATGGATTGTCCGAATTAACATCCTCATAAGCTATGGTCAACCCGACTGGTGCCTTTGGAACGTAATCCGACGGTGCGACTAGGCAGGCGAGAATGTAAATCAGCATAGCCACTGAATGTCCCTGCAGTGCCCGGGAGTTTTCATGAGCGCAAGAAACTATGATCCCAATTATTGCCTGGACGATACAGGCAAGCAGCATGCCCGTTGTCCAGGGTATTGAGGACTTTCCCTCATGCACGAGTACAAGCGAATAGATACATCCCAGTGCGAGACTTGACAGGAGAGTGACCAAAACTCCCGTCATGGAGATATATCGTGACTTACGAATTCCAGTTATATGACGTACCATCCAAGCCCCTTACGATGATAGAAACAGCAGTTTGACAGCAACTCAAACGCAAGCGCAACGAAGTGATCTGCCAAATCCTAACCGTAAGATTGAGTAATAAATAATACTTCACACGTATGAAGGATTATTTATTCAGATAACCTTCAAGTGCAGCCCGAACCAGCGCACTGACATTCTTAGGCTCAATGCCGTTACGCTTGTTATTCAGAGCAAGATCTTCGCATTGCCTGAGTAAAGACTCCGGAAGAGAGATGGTTGTTCTGGCCAGTTTTTCAGGGGACTCAATGGGTCTTTTGTCGTCACCGTAGGGCTTATCGGCCAGCATACTTGCAAGCTTGTCCGCCTGATCTTCAGAAACTGAAGTTACCGGGCGAGGAGCTTTATTTTTATCACTCGGTTTTTTTAGCACCCGAACACCTCATTTAAAAGTGACAGAACTTCTCCCTTGGCCTTCTGATTATCCGTTTCCAGTACGGACATACCCTGAGACATCACATCCCGGTATACCTTGCGATAACATCCGACGGATTCAAGAGGTGTCAGGGTCTCAAACTCTTTCACGTACTCAAGGAATTCATGACGCTCATTCCCCTGTAACAGCGGGTTCGTGGTGGCCATCGTCTGGTAACAAAATACCTTCAGGTCTGGATTTAGATCTCGTATTGCTTCGATTTGCTGGCGCAGCTCTTCCATCGTGTCAAGATCCAGCTGGGAGCACTGGTGAGGAGCGATTATCTGGTGGGCAACCGTTCCTCCAGTGATCAGTTCTCTGCTGTTCCGTCCTGCTACATCCACGATAACGTGGTCATATTTTTCATCCAGGCTGCGCAACGTTGAGGAGATATTGTCGCGTTTTTCAATCAGCGTAATACGCGGGGACAACTCTGCTTCTTCCCTCTCGGCATACCACCGTGAAGCTGAACGTTGCGCATCCGCGTCCACGAGGCAGACGTCTGAGCCTCTCAAGGCCAGCCCAATAGCCACATTTATTGCTGTGGTAGTTTTAGCTGCGCCACCCTTGTTACATCCAATAATTGTAATCATATCAGCACCATTTTTTGTTTTCTCAGCTGCCGACCTGGCAAGCTAAATCTGTATGAAATCATACTTCATTTCTCATAAGTAGCAAATGTTATTTATGAAGTGTGAAGTATGAAAGATGAAGTGTGATTTGCTGTTTATGAGGTATGAGGTATGAGGTATGAGGTGTGGGGTAGCGAACATGAGCGTCTGAGAGTTTAAATATTCGTAAGAACTATTTTAGTAGTGCAACCGGTATGTCCTTCCATCTTGTGGTCCACGCCGGTGAAAGCATCTCTCGCTTCATTTGCCACTCTGGGGCTGTTCCTTGCCCGGCAAACCACAGCTTACCAAGTCCTGAGTTATTCACTTTGTCCAGCACCGACATCAGCTGCGCGCTGGCAGGGCGCGGCGGCGTATCATCGAACAGACCCAGCTGAGCCATTGCTCCAGAGCTGAAGTCTCCCAGCATGATGCCAGCCTTTGCATACCTGTGGCCATCGCGCCAGATGCGCTCGAGACAGCGCATGGCCACGGCAATGATGTCCCGGGTGTCCTGAGTGGCCACCGTCAGTTTTTCTCCCGCCACGTTGCCGTAGTACGGTTCCCCCTGAGCAAACGGGGAGGTCTTGATGAATGCAGAGATGTGCTGACAGTACTGTCCTTCCTGTCGCAGTTTTTCGGCCGCACGTTGAGCATGGGTGCATACCGCCTGACGCATACTTTCAAGCGACGTGATGCGCTCGCCGAAGCTGCGGCTGCAGACGATCTGCTGTTTCGTCGGAGGGACTTCTTCCAGTGCGATGCACGATTCGCCGGCCAGTTCCCGCACGGTACGCTCAAGAACTACGTTGAAATTTTTCCTGATGAAGGCCGGATTACTACGGGCAAGATCTAGCGCCGATATTATCCCCATTGCATTAAGTTGCTTACTGAGCCTGCGCCCAACGCCCCAGACTTCTTCAACCGGCTGACGTGAAAGCAGCTTGTCCGTTCGCTGAGGGTTGCCCGGAGTCAGTGCCAGCACGCCTCCAAATTGCTTCCATTCCTTGCTGGCCCACTGGGCTGATTTTGCCAGTGTTTTAGTTGGGCCCATTCCTACGCCTACGGTTAACCCTGTCACGGTCCTGACCCTCTCACGCACGCGCCTGCCGTAATCTTCAAATGACTCTGTGCGGTCAATGCCCCGTATATCCAGGAAAGATTCATCGATCGAGTAGATTTCCGTGGCCGGTGCCATTTCTTCCAGAACCGTGGAAACCCTGACGGACATGTCGTGATACAGCGAGTAATTACTGGAAAAGGCGTGCAGGCGTACCGGAAACTGCTGTGATTTTATCTGAAACCACGGCTGCCCCATTTTAATACCCAGGGCCTTACTTTCGGCGCTGCGGGCGATCACACAGCCATCGTTATTCGAAAGTACGATAACCGGGGCGTTTTTTAAATCCGGGCGGAATACCTTCTCGCAGGAAGCGTAAAAGCTATTGACGTCAACAAGTGCAAACACGATTCACCCCCGCGTAGCGTGGAGAAACCAGGTCACAACACCGAAAATTTCCAGCGCGTCCGGTTCCGGATAGATCGTGGAAAACGCGGGGTTCATCGGCTGCAGTGCGAGGCACGGGCGCAGCTGCAGAACTTTGACGGTGAACTCCCCATCCACGGCAGCGATCACAATGTCTCCGTGAGAGGGTGTTTCTGATTTATCCACGACGAGCAGGTCACCATCCCTGATCCCGGCATCTACCATGCTGTGGCCAGAAGCTCTGATGAAGTACGTTGCACTGCGGTGCCGGATACACAGGTCGTTCAGATCCAGCATCTCCTCAACGTAGTCCTGGGCCGGAGAAGGAAAACCGGCGGGCACTCGTTCCGTAAAGAGAGGAAGGGGTATGTGGGTTAACGCTGCAGAGACTGCACATAGCCCGGATCGATTCATAAGAGCACCTTTGTGAATACTGTATTTATGTACAGTATTAATATAATCGCGACTTACGCGCTCTACAACCGGGCAGGCCAATACTTACAAATCGTTCTTAAAACCGCAGAAACCGAGCCTTTTACATCTCATATTGTTCTCAAATTTATCTCAAAAAGGTTGATGATTTTCTCTTTTGTCGCTAGCATTTGAATTGTTCTCACATTTATCTCTGAAATGTGTCTTTTAGTTATTAATAATTCCCTTTAGGGGTAAGGTATGCCAGATGAAAATTTTTATGGATGACGGTTCAACTAACATCAAAATGAAATGGGAAGCTGATGGCGAAATCAGGCAGATGATCAGCCCTAACAGCTTCAAGCCGCAGTGGTCTGTGCCATTCGGCGCACAGCCAGTGTTCAACTACAGCATGAACGGCGAGCAGTATTCATTTGACCCGGTCGCTGCCGATGCCGTGGTGACAACGAACGTGGCGTGGCAGTACAGCGATGTGAACGTTGTGGCCGTTCATCACGCACTGCTGCAGACGGGGCTGGTACCGTGTGAAGTAGATATCACCGTTACGCTGCCGCTGAGTGAGTATTACAACCGGGACAACCAGCCTGATAATGAAGCCATCAGGCGTAAAGAACAGAGCCTGATGAGGCCTGTCACTCTCAATGGCGGCAAAACCTTTACAGTGCGGAGCGTGGCCGTGATGCCTGAATCGATTCCTGCCGGATTCAGCGTTCTACAGACTATGGACCCGCTGGAGTCTCTGCTGATTGTTGACCTCGGTGGGACCACTCTTGATATTTCTCAGGTAACCGGGCGGATGTCGGGAATAACGCGAATTTACGGCGACTCAACAATCGGCGTGTCGCTGATGACGTCTGCAGTGCGTGATGTGCTGCGCGTGGCCAGAACACACGGCAGCAGCTATCTTGCTGATGAGATGATTATTCACCGCAGTGACGACAGTTATCTGGCTGCGCGCATCAATGACACGACGCGTCTGCCTGAAGTGAAAAGTACGCTGACCGAGTCTGAAAACAGACTGACAAAACGGGTTCTCAACGCGGTCAGTTCATTTGAGGGATACACGCACGTCATGGTTATCGGCGGTGGTGCTGAAATCGTGGCAGGGGCAATCCGTGAACACTGCGGCATCCGGCCGGAGCGCTTCTTTAAAACAGATTCTCCCCAGTATGACCTCGTAAACGGTATGTTTGAAATCGGATAAGAGATATGGATACGCGACGGAAAATACAGTTTTACCTGAACCCGGAAACAAACCAGGCAGACCGCTGTGTGGACGCGGTACTGAATAATACGCCGCAGGGGGACCGGGGCAGGTTACAGCGTGCAGCTATGCTGAGTGGTTTTGCTCTGCATAAAATTGATCCGCGTATCCCGTTCCTGCTCTCGGAGCTGCTGACCGAAAACACCACGTTCAGCGAAACCCTGCAGGTCATAAAAGCGGTCCTGCCCGCTGCTCAGGCGGAGAGGCTGGAAGAAATTATACAAACAGCACCGCCGGAAAATATCCCCGAGCAACATTCTCTACAGGCTGGTGCAGAGGATGAAACCCGCAGCAATGCGAGGGGCATATTCGGTACCAAATAAGGAGCGACGATGATCACAGCAATAAGAATATTTTTTTTGAGGGTAACTGGAGCTGACCGCCTCTCTGCGAAGCAGCGGAAAAATATCGGTGAGTTTTTTCTTCTTGGCAGCAGCCTGTTTATTGTTCCACTGCTATTTCTGGATAATCCGGGGGTTGTGGTGAAGGTCGTGCTGCAGCTGCTGTGGGCGCTTGCGATAGCTGTGGGCGCGATGCTGGCGCATGTGCAGAAGAGAAAACCGGAGTGAATATTGCCGGGAAGGGAGTGGCCGTGCTCGTTGTCACTCCGTTGCACTGACGCTTCCTCGCCCGGGCTGTTCGTTCCTCGCTTCGCTGCGGTACGCCTCAGTCCTGGCTGTGGCGAGCGTTAGGGGTGATTTTTTTATCATTTTAATGTTCAGTCCTTTCACTACGGTGCGGTAAGCGCGGGGAAATTCTTTAGCCGGAAATACCGTGCCTGCCCGTCCGGCAGGACTCCGTGACCTCATCTTCAGTATGGAAGTCGCGTTGCTCCTTATTTATGGCGCCTGTCGGCGCACCCCTTCCAGCCATCGGCGCCAGCAACTTTCTCACCTCATCCAATGTTCTGTCCGAAGATGACCCACGTTGTTCGCTTTCTGTTTTAAGGATGTCGCTGCGCTCCGCTTCTGAGCCGTCCAACGCCCTGCGGTCGTCAGCCGGCGGGTCTGAGGTGCCGTGCCCTCACTGTAGCCGGGCTGGCGTTCAGACAAGGGAAGCTTCGCCGGCCTGCTCACCCGTTCCCCGCCGTGCGCGGGACATTCAGTCCGCTCCGGCGGCGCGTGCGGCTTGCGCGTCCGCCCCTGTCTGTTCCGCCTGTCGCCCGTCTTTGTGGAGGCCACGGCACAAGAGGGTGCCCCCATCAGATAAGGAGTCAGCGTATGTCACGTTTCATTCAGGGTAACTGCATCCAGATTATGTCCGGCTTTCCCGATAAGGCCGTGGATTTCATTCTCACCGATCCGCCGTACCTCGTCGGTTTTCGCGACCGCGCCGGGCGCACGATAGCCGGCGACAAGACGGACGAGTGGCTCCAGCCCGCCTGTCATGAGATGTACCGCGTGCTGAAAAACGACTCGCTCATGGTCAGCTTCTACGGCTGGAACCGCGCCGATCGCTTTATCAGCGCATGGACCGCTGCGGGCTTTCGCATCGTCGGCCACTTCGTATTTGCCAAAACCTACGCGTCAAAATCTGCATACGTCGGCTATACGCACGAATGCGCCTATGTGCTGGCCAAAGGACGCCCGCGCCTGCCGGAGAATCCGCTGCCCGACGTGCTGGGATGGAAGTACACGGGCAACCGGCATCATCCGACCGAAAAGCCCGTGACCAGCCTGCAACCCCTGATTGAGTCGTTCACGCACCCGGGCGCTATCGTGCTTGACCCGTTCGCGGGATCCGGTTCGACCTGCGTCGCGGCGCTCCAGTCCGGCCGGCGCTACATCGGCATTGAGCTACTGGAACAGTACCACCGCGCGGGCCAACAGCGGCTGGCCGCCGTACAGCGCGCCATGCTGCAACCTGCGGCCAACGGTGACTGGCTACCGGAGGCTGCGTAATGAACTACGCGGGAATTGAATCACTGCGATCGGATGTGGCAGAGCTGGTCAACATGATGGATGAACTGTGGGTAAGAATGAATGCGCTAGGTAGCCACAACTACCGGGACGACACGCCGGCGGCAGAGCTGATGGCCCGGCAGGCCGTTACCCGTATTAACGCGCTGTTTCTCAATGCATACCGCGAAATGCTGGCGCTCAATGCCTGCTTTAAAGACTGAAGTATCCGGCCGGGAAAGCCCGGCCACGACTAAAACCGGAGAAAATCATGTACGGAACACGAAAAGAGATTAACGAAAAGCTGAAACGCGCCTTCACGAACAGCGAACCGCTGGCCGTGCTGGTCTGGTCACGGGAAACGGTGACGGACATTATCGACGAAGAGCTGACCGACGCCGAGGCTGACCGCCTTCTGTGCCGCATCGGCGGGGTTGCGTTTTACGGGCACGCGGCGGAGGGGATTTCGCGCCATACCCTGAGCGAATGGCTGCGGTCTGACAGAAAAACAATCCAGACGGTGACGGTGGACGCCGGGCTGCTGAAAAAAATAACGGAGAGGGCGCAGCGCGCGCTGCTGTCAGAAGAGGGGAGCGCCTGGGATGCAGGCAATGACTGCCCGCCGGGGGTACGCGAGGGCCTGGACGACGTGGCTCGCATGCTGACGCTGCTGGCCGCCTGACGCTGAGCAAAGCCTGACTGCCGGAGGCGGCGAAGCCCGTCGCTTCCGGACGGGTACGGGACCCGCGAGAGACCGGCCGGCAGCGGAGCGGCAGGTACGGTCGCGGGCATCGAACCCCCGCCCGTACACCAACGCCACGCGGCAGTTCCCGGCCCTGCCGGGGCCGCAAAGGGCGCAGGCTGAGCCTGCCCACGGGGTAAAACGGTGCGCCATGAGGCCGCCGTGTCGTGGGGGCTTACGCCGTGCCCGAACCTTAGCCGGGCCGCTGCAATCGCAAGAGTCCGCTGCGCCGTCTCCTCACCCGTTCGCGCCCGTCACGGGCATTCAGCCCGCAACGGCCTTGCGCTGCGGCTTCCGGGGACGCTCCTGCGCTTTCCGCTTTGCGCCCGTCTCTGGTGTGGTCACGGCGCAAGCCCGCGCCGTATCACATGCTAACAGTGGAGATGCTATGAACACACAGACCCCCGCCGCCGTCCACGTCGATCGCTTAATGACGATGCGTTTTTTGCCGATGCTCTTTTCCCACGACTACGTGCGCGCCGAACATAACGTTTTTCTCTATGCAAGTCGCTTTCTTACAAGCTATGACGGCTGCGAGTGGAGTTTTGTTGCGCTGGAAAACGGCGGGGGATTCATGCAGCCCGGTGGCGACAAGTGGCACTTTAGTAACCCGGACAACGGGGCCGAAGTGAATCTGTCGGCAGAGGCGGCGGGCATCGTCATCACTTCAATGGTGCTGAACCACCGCAGCTGGTTTTATGACCGCCATGATGAACCGGAACTGTGTGAGCACTACTGTGAGCGCTTTCGCCAGCTGACCGGGTTTATCTCCGCACATCCTGAATACAGCGCCATCTACCGCGCGCTTAACTGACAACGGCGGGCGGCTGCCGCCGCCGCCCGTAAGGATATGAAATGTACGGAACGCCGAACGAACTCTGTATACAGCTGCTTAAGCAGTTTGCGCCGGGTGAAAGAATTACGCTGATTGTCTGGACCAGCGGGAATGTATCAGACGTGCTTGACGGGGAGGACATCACCCCGGAAGAAGCCGACGAAATTAACGCTGACATCAGCGAGCTTGATTCCGTGCACGAGTATGGTGTGGGCGAGGAAACGCTACGGGCGATGCTGGAAAACGTGCGGGAATCAGCCCGCGCAGAACGAGAAGTGCGGGTGACGGCGGGCACCCTGGAGAGGATTGCCAGGCTTGCCGGAGAGTATATCCGCCGGGAAGAAGCTGAAGGAGGAGAGGGGGCCGCCAGAAGGCACTTCCCCCTTGAACTGGATGCGCTCGAGGCCGTCAGAAAGCTGGTGATGTAAGGCAGAAACGGGCAGGGAGGCCCGTAACCTGACCGCTGTCAGCCCGCAAAAACCCCTGCCCGCCTGCGGCGGGGCGGGCGAACGGCGCCAGCGGCGCCATTTTCCGCCCCTTTACAGCAAGTTTAAGTTGTGCAGAACAGTCAGTAGCTCATCATTTCCTGCGTTGGCGTTGGCGTTGGCGTTGGCGTTGGCGTTGGCGTTGGCGTTGGCGTTGGTCTGGTGATCGCTTTTAAACATACTCTTTTGCCCGGGGCGTCTCCCTCCGGGCCGCGCTGTCATGCTTCGCACCGAGCCGGCAAGCCGTCTCTGCCCTTGCCCTGCGGGCCGACGGGTTTCCATCGACTGACGCAACACCCGCAGCCGGCATGCTGCCGCCGCACTCACTGGCCACGGGCGTGGCCGCTGAGGACCGGACCGCGTTTGCGCCGTCCGGGGCCGTGCCATGCTCATCCACCGGTGGCTGATGTTCCCGTGGTATTTCCGTCGCAGGGAACTGCGCCACACCGCCTCGCTCCTTCTGACAAGGCTGAAGTGCACGCCTGCGGCGGCCTTGTCAGCGCTCCCCGGTGAGGCTTTTTCCCTTCTGCGACGGCGAATACTCACAGAAACATCATTTAACCCACAGAAGGAGAAGCAGCATGTCACAGCAAAACGTCAAGAGCGCGACAACGAAGCCTACAGAATCATCAGATTTTCAAACCGAAGGGCCGGAATATCGTGCCACTTATTCCCCCGATGACAACAAGTTACGTCTGTTCGCGGATTCACGTCTCGATGAGGAAACTTATAAGCGTGTGAAAGACGCAGGATTTAAATATGCGCCTAAACAGGGGTTGTTTGTGGCACCAATGTGGACACCGTCCCGCGAAGATTTGCTGCTGGAGCTGGCTGGGGAAATCGAAGATGAAGATCAGTCACTGTTTGAACGGCAGGAAGAACGTGCAGAACGTTTCGAAGGCTACAGCGTTAAACGGGCAGCAGAATCTGAGCAGGTGCTTTCCGCAGTGGATAAACTTGCCTCCGCCATTCCTTTAGGTCAGCCGATCCTGGTTGGCCACCACAGCGAACGCCGCGCGCGGAAGCACGCACAGCGTATCGAAAACAGTATGCGCAGGGCCGTAAACCTGTTTGAAACCTCCGAATACTGGGAGCGCCGTGCAGAAGCATCCCTGCGCCTGGCAACGTATAAAGAACGCCCGGATGTGCGTTATCGCCGTATCAAAAAAATTGAGGCCGATTTGCGCAAGTCGGAAAGACACATTGAAAATGCCCGTCTGTTTATCAAACTCTGGTCATGTGAAACCCTTGACCGGAAGATGGCGCTGAAAATCGCAAACGGCGATCATGTTTATGCACGTCTCACGCTGGAAAAATTTCCGCGCCCGGCGGATAAAAGCCAGTATGAAGGCCAGACGTCCGTATGGTCAGCCCTGACGGATGAGATTATTACCGCCGCACAGGCGCGGGAAATCTGTGTCCGCGTCCATCAGCAGACAATCGACTGGCAAGACCGCTGGGCAGGACACTATCGCAATCGCCTGATGTATGAGCGTGCCATGCTGGACGAAACTGGCAGCCTTCTGGCGTCCGGTGTTGACATGGTTCCGGGCGGTAAAATTCTGAGCCGTGGCGAATGGCTGACTATCATCCGGGTCAACCGCAGCGGGGGTGAAATCAGCTCCGTGGTGACCAGTGAATACTCATTTATGGGCCGCAAGGGAACGACGGTTATCCGGCGTGACCGCATTACGGATTATGCGGAACCCACGGCAGAGATCGCCGCAGCGGCAAAGGTTGCCGCAAAACGACCGCCGATCGTGAATTATCCGGGGGAGGGCTTCATCACCCTGACAAAACAGGAATGGAGTAAAAAGCATGCTGATTTTAAACAGGTGCGCGGCATTGCGGCGGGTGACGATCACGGCGCTTACCGTATCCGCCGTGTGCTGTCGTCGGGTTACTCACTAACACCTGTATATATCACCGATTTGAAAACGGTGGAAATCCCACGCTGATAAGCAGTGTTTCCCGGCTCTGCCGGGAAACCTCCCGCAACGATTTACACTGAAGGGCAAACAAATGCAGACCGGACTTAAAGAGCGCATAGCGCAGATGCAGCAGAAGCTCAGTTCCCGCCAACCGATGGGTGAAATACACGCAGACAGCCAGCTGTTTGTCACACCCGAACCCGTATGTGACAGACTTGTCACGCTGGCTGATATCCGGCCCGGTGACCGGGTTCTGGAGCCTAACGCGGGTACCGGGGCTATCCTCCGGGCTGTTCTGGCCGCGCAGCCTGCGGCCCGCTGTGAGTGCGTTGAAGTGAATTATGCGCTGGTTCAGCACCTGCTGTCAGCTTTTCCCGGCGTGCCGGTCAGCTGTGAAGATTTTCTGAATTTTAGCCCGGTAAAACCTTTTGATCGCATCATCATGAACCCGCCATTCAGGCACGCGGTCGATCTGAAGCACATCCTGCATGCCAGGACGATGCTGGCCCCCGGCGGTAATCTGGTCGCGATCTGCAGCAACGGACCCCGTCAGCAGAAAGCGCTGTGCGACCTCGCGGTGTACCATGAAACGCTGCCGCGCGGCACTTTCGCATATACGGACGTTACAACAATGATTGTCCTCATTGATGCTGAGTAGCTGTGCTCAGGGAGCATTCCCGGGTATCCCCCGGGATGCCCTATCTGTAACCGGGTGATCGTCCGGCCCCGTGGTCGCTTGCCTCCGAAGCCGAAAACCGGGCGGGCCTGCGGCCCGGGGGTGAACAGTGCTGACGCACTGTAATACCCCCTTCGCCTGCCCTTGCTCTGCCCGGTCTTTCTCTCACTGTCTCTCTTCCTGCTGTGATTTGATTTCCTGCTGTATTTCCTGTTGCTGTCGTGCTGCTTAACATCACTGAAAACCAGATGCTAAAGCATGGCCCCCTGCGGCTCCCCGGCGTTGCCGGCTCGTCAGCCCCACTGCGCTAACCGGCAAAGCCGGTAAGCTCCGCCGAATCCCGCACGCGGGTTTCGGGCCTCCCGGCTAGGGTCTGATGGCGAACTGCCAGGGCGTGCAGCTGGCTGGCGCCAGCGCGCTCACTGGCCACGGTCGTGGCCGCTGAGGACCGGACCGCGTTAGCGCCGTCCGGAGCCGTGCCATGCTCATCCACCGGTGGCCGGTGTTCCCGTGGTATTTCCGTCGCAGGGAACTGCGCCACACCGCCTCGCTCCTTCTGACAAGGCTGAAGTGCACGCCTGCGGCGGCCTTGTCAGCGCTCCCCGGTGAGGCTTTTTCCCCTTCTGCGACGGCGAATACTCACAGAAACATCATTTAACCCACAGAAGGAGAAGCAGCATGTCACAGCAGAACGTCAAGGGCGCGACAGCGAAGCCTACAGAATCATCAGCAAAGAAAACCCGCGCTGCGAAAAAATCAGCGACTGCCGTTGAAGCGGTGCTGGAAAAGGCCACCCTCGCGTACTTCCCCCTTTCCCGCCTGGTGAAGTCCCCGCTTCAGGCCCGCAAGCGGCCGCACTCCCCTGAAGATATCCGCGACACGGCTGAAAGCATTGCCGGGGTCGGACTTATCCAGAATCTGGCGGGGCATGAAATGGCCGATGGCCAGATCGGTATCTGCGCCGGGGGCGGACGCCTGGAATCGCTGGTGCTGCTGCAAAGCGAGGGGCGCTGGCATCCCGACCAGCTGGTCCCTGTGCGTATCGTGCCGGAGGATATGGCAAAGGCCGTTTCGCTGACCGAGAACGGCAGACGCCGGGATATGCACCCGGCTGAGCAGATTCAGGGTTTCCGCGAACTGTCAGAAGAGGGCAAAACGAATGCACAGATTGCAGACCTGATGGGCTACAGCACCCGCCACGTTGAGCGCTGCATGAAGCTCGCCGGACTGGCTCCCTCACTGCTGTGCCTGCTGTCCGAAGACCGCATTCAGCTCGACCACTGCCACGCGCTGGCGCTGGCCGACACCCATGAACGCCAGGAAGAAATCTGGGAAAGCGCCGTCAGCCGCGCGTATGACGTCCCGTCCCCGCAGGCGATCCGCAGCCTGGTCACCTCGGGCGAGGTGAAAACGTCAGGCAGCGACCTGTTCCGCTTCACCGGGCTGGATGCGTATCTCGCAGAGGGCGGCGAGCTGCGCACCGACCTGTTCAGCGACGAAAACGAGGGCTGGGTCGATTCCCTGACGCTGCAACGCGCCGCGCTGAACAAGCTGTCCGTCATCGGGGCTGAGATTGCGCAGCGCGAAGGCTGGCAGTGGAGTGAGGCGCGGCTGAGTCAAATCAGGACGTGGGGCGATGATGCAAGGGCGTATCGTCACTATCCGTTTCCTGAGCGCGTATTTACCGCAGAGCAGGCGTCCCGCCTGGAGGAGATTGAAACGCTGATGGACGCGGCCAGCGACGACGAACGCGCCGCGCTCGATGCCGAAGTCGCGGCCATCCATGACGCCGGGGAAGCCGCCGCGTGGCCTGAAGCAACGCGCCAGCTCTGCGGCGTGGTGGTGTCGCTGGACCACGGTGTGATTCACATTCAGCGCGGGCTGGCGCACATCACCGAAGAGGAAGCCGCCGCCATCGAAGCCCGCCAGGCCGCAGCGGTCGCGGCCGTCACCCACGCACAGCCGACCGTTGAGGCCGATGAATTCCCCGCCACGCTGGTGAAAGCGATGTCCTGTGAGCGCACGCTGGCGGTTCAGGCCGCGCTCTGTACGCAGGCTGATATGTCGGTCACGCTGCTGATCTGGCATCTGGCAAAGGGGGTATTCACCTCCGGGCGCGGCGGTCCGGATCCATCCCGGGTTCAGCTTAACGACAACCAGTACATACTGCGGGAAAAATCCGTCTCCGGTGAAAACGGCAGGGCGTACCGCTTCCTGATGGAAGAAAAAGCCCGCTGGGAGGCCCGCCTGCCGGACGACTGGCGTCACGACATGCGCTGGCTGCTGGCATGGTCTCCGGAGGAGAGAAATGCCCTGCTGGGCTTCCTGTCTGCCCTGTCGGTCGACGGCATGCAGGACCGCGAGTACAGCCGCACGCAGCGCAGCAGCCTGGACGCGCTGGAGTCGGTGATGGCATTCAACCTTTACGACTGGTGGCAGCCGACCGCTGAGAACTATTTCAGCCGCATCGGCAAGACGCAGATCTGCAAGGCGATGAGCGAGGCGGGACTGACGGGCAAGGCCAGCGATGCCGAAAAAATGAAGAAAGGCGATGCCGCCGAGCTGGCCGCTGAAGAACTGGCGGCAAGCAGCTGGCTCCCCGCGTGGATGAAACCCGCCGTCGATGCCAGCGAAGAAACCACCCCGGACGAGCGCGCCGCCTAACCTACAGGCCGCCCCGCGAGGGGCGGCATTCAGGAGAAAACAATGAGCCAGGAACTGACCATCATTTCCGCCAGCCGTGCGCTGGTTCCCGTCAGCGATGCCCGTCGCGCCGCTATGGACGCGATTGCCGAGGTGGAAGACAGGCGCCGGAACGGGCGGCGTTTATCCCGCCACCCGTATTCGTGGGCGTTCTTCCGCCACCTTTCAGGGGCGGGCCGGGCCAGCGGGCAGAGCCTGCTGCGCGCCGGGATAATGTGGGAGCCGCGCCGCCGGATGACCAGCATCAGCGAGTACGAGCACGCGCTGAACGTGCTGCTGGAAAGCCACGGGCTGCACTGCCCGCTGCCGCTGTCGGGCAGCGTGCGGCAGCAGCTGTTTCCCGAATACTGCTTTGCCCAGGATGATCGCCGTGAGAAGAAACGGGCACTGTCCATGCACACGGCAGCCCGGCGGGAAGCGAGCCAGGCTGCGCGGGAATACATGCTGCTTCAGGGGCGGGCAGGGCAGGTGGCGTCTGAGCTGAACTTCTGCACGCCGGTGACCGTCAGCGCGTGGTACAACAGGTGGGAAAGGGAACTGCCTGAAGAACTGCTCGAAGGCGCTTTCTGGCGGTGGCAAAAAAGGTTTCCCTCGCTTCAGCCCCTGCTGCCACTTGAAGGAATGGGAAATCCCCTCTGGTTCGTGATCGGTGCCCTGAACCACTGTAACAGCCATACTCCCGACTGGCTTAGCTCGCTGGAAACTAACTTCAGTCAGAACCGTCTGAGGGTAATAACTCAGGATGAAATGATGAAAAAATCTCCGTAAAAGTGTGACTTTGTGTCACTCCGTGGTATTATAAGTGTGACAAAGTTACACACAGGAGGCGATATGTCAGTTACCCGATTACGGCAACAGGGTGGTGCGGTGGTGTTGACCATTCCAAGCGACATCGCTGCAAAGGCGGGATGGAGTGTCGGCACCCTGCTCGATGTGACTGCAGATGGTGAAGCCGTGAGCATTAAGCCATCAGGCCGCATGGCGCGGGGAAGTAAAACACTCTCGCAACTGCTACAGGGGATTGATGAGGAAGAGATCCGCCAGTTTAATCAGGACGTCAGTGACGGCCTGAATGATGAGCCGCAGGGCAGGGAGGCGATCTGATGGTATCAAGGAAGGTGCCACAGAAAGGCGAAATCTGGCACGTCAATGGCGACCCCGTCGAGGGAAGGGAGTTCAGGGGACCGCATTATTATCTTGTCATTTCACCGCGTGAGCTGGTCGCTGCCCTGGGAACAGCCGTATGCGTCCCGGTCACGAGCGGAGGAGCAGCAGCCCGTTCGAAGGCCGTCACGGTATACCTGGACGGCGACAGTACCGACAACGGGAAAGTGACAGGCGTGGCATTGTGCTATCAGCTGCGCTCTCTCGATCTGACCGCGCGAAAGGCCAGCTATGCGGCTAAAGTAGAGCCGCATATCATGGATGAGATCCTTTCAATGGTTGTGGACCTGATTGACCCACGTTAAAACTGAATCAGCTGGCCTGCATAGCAGGCAGCTGTATTTCAGGACCGAGGACCGTTAAGGATGTATTTTTTTTTCATTATGTAAACTGCCGTGCAGGCAGACTATTAAAATCAATTGATAACCATACAGGATGTCATCATGAAAAATATCAGCCAGGCCGCTAGTTTTATTGAAATTCAGACTGCCGCCCGCAATATAGGAATGGACGTCATTACCGGTGCGACGCTGTTCGAACTGTGGAAAGGCGATCGCTATAAGGGCGGCTATCCCACGCTGGAAATGTTAGCACACGAGGTCAGCCTGCATCTTTCAATGGCTGCTGATGCCGCCGCAGAACGGGCCAGCCAGTTTGAGCTGGTCAGAACAGCGCTGGAAAATCAGGGCGCAACTGAAGCCGCCGTCCTTCATCATGGTAAAGTCATTGGCCTTTGCACCACTTCCGCCGGGCGGGGTAAATCCATCCAGCTGGCCAATGCCGTGACCGATGACGGCAGGCCGCTGAACACTCACAATCTTGAGATATCCCGTTCTAAACAAAACCTGAAAGCGGCGCAGCTTAAATCACAGTTCACGGCCAGAATTTATGATGGAGAGATTTTCTATGTCTGTCAGCACGATCCCTACTAATGACGTTTTTAAAGATTTGTGCCTCATTCTCCGGCTACATAAGGACAAGGACTATATTGAAGAACTTTTTATCAGGAAGGGGTGGGATGTAAGCCGGGCCAAAATCAACGCATGGAGTAAGCGTGCAGGGGACTTTAATCGCGACTTTCGCCCTATGCCTGAAAAGGCCTTGCGGGACTTTATCGATGCCTTGAAAGAGGAAAAACTGATTGAAGACGACTCTTCGGCAGTGTAAGTTAAAAAAACTGCTGAACAAGCAGCTTAGAAAATTCTGTCGTAGAGTCTGCAGTCTACTGCCGGACAGGCAGCTTAGAAAATTCCACTGGAAAGAAAGTTATCCACTGCCGAACAGGCAGAGTTGTTAAGGTGCAGTACGCGCATAGTCCCCCATGTTTTAAGCGCGTATTACACCCCGCCTCCATAGCAACTTTTGTTACCTCACATCCTCTTCATCTCGCATGTTTCAGATGGAATAAAAATCCCCTCTTCTGTTGCCTGATTCAACCACTTCTGCCCGTGCAGGTAATGCCTCCTAACCGATTGTCGGTGGCGTGGTGCTGCAGCTGCAGGTCCTAAAAGAAAAACAGCATGGCCCCCTTCGGCTCCCCGTCCGTTCCGTCCGGGTCGTCAAGCCCGACTGCGCTAAGCGGCAAGCCGCTAAGCTCCGCCGAACCCCGCAGGCGGGTTTCGGGCCTGACGGCTAGGGTCTGATGGCAACGTCAAGGTCAACCCCCGCAGCCGGCTATCGCCGGCGCACTCACTGGCCGCGCAGCGGCCGCTGAGGACGCCACGCCGTTCCGCCGTGTCGGGTGTGTTCGTGCTCATCTCAACATCCGTGCCCCCACTCCCGGCGGTTCTTCGCGGAGGGCTGGTCGTAGCACCGCCGGTTCGGGCAGAAAGGGGTGAAATGCACGTCGCCTAAAACTTTTTGCCTGGAGCCGCAAAAACTTTTCGTCGTCGCCCCTTTATGCCCTCTCTTCGTCGTTGCTCCTTTGCCCTTTGCCGCGATGAACTCACCGAGAGATGGCATAAGCCACCGACAACAGGAGAACCAGCATGAACACACAGAACATCAAAACCGCCGCTTCTGAATCTTCCGAAAGATGGGGGGAAGGGCAGGAAATCAGGGGTGTCAGCCCGGCGCTGGCTGAACGTCTTAAATATCTAAAAATCTGGCGTGAAGAACGTATGTTGGCATGTGAGCGCGAGGAGCTGCTGTTCGGGACGCTGATAAATATGGCTGATGACGTGTGCAGGACTGTCACCAACTGGTCGGTGCCGCGCCCTGTCATGCCACTTTCATCCGTACAGGCCTGGGCTGAAGCCCGGAAAATTGCGCTGAGTCTGTACGGGGAGTTGGGCCAGGCGGCATGGAGCTATGCGGTCGACTATCTGAAAACTGAACTTAGCGCCGGTTACGCCATGTTCAAAGCCGACATCGCCTGATCCACAAACATCACACGAACCCGGCCCGCCTCCGGTGGGCCAGAAACAGAAGGAATGCAGCATGACACAGAACCAGACGGCAGTAGCAATCTACCCTGAAAAGGTGTTTTTCAGCCCATCGCTGTTTATCGGCTGGCACGCGGTGCGCGTCAGCGGTAAATGGCGAACCAGAGCCGACGGCAGAACGCTGGACGAACTGCGCCAGACTTGGCCGGATATGGTGCTGGGAAAATTGAGTGACTATCAGGCCCTGTCCGATGCCCGGCACTATACGCCCGTGAAGGAAATCGACGAGGCGCGCTTCACCGACCAGCTGGAGGTACTGCCTCCGGAAGACTGGCAGTGTCTAGGCAAAGGGCTGGGGCAGTCGTTTAAGTCGTCAGAATACTGGAGTGGGGACGTCACGGACATTTTTGCCCACGTTCAGGGGCGTTTCTTTGAGTTTCGTGACCGCTGCACGCTGTCGCATCAGGATATCGTGGCGCGTATTCAGAAGGAGGTGTTTGACCGGGAGCAGGCGTAAAAAAAGCAGAGCAAAGGCTCTGCTTCATTACGGTCAACTGCGCTAACAGCTGGCCATCATCAACAAAATCAAATGAGGTTAATCATGGAACTTGCTGAAGTCACAATCATTGCACCAACGGCGGGATATGTAAAGTCTGACGTGACCGCGCCACACGTCCGGGTGATGCATGGAAGCATCGCCGCGCAGGATATCGCTCCGGAAATTCGGGCCAGAGGCCGCCACGTTGCCCGCTGTTCGCAGAAACGGCGGTCAGTGCGCGTCCCCGCGATGCGCGGCAGCGAATGGGGGCAGTTCCTGCGCACCCTTGAATTAACCCGGGCACTGGCCTGAACCACGGAGTGCCGCCCCTGTCGGGGCGGCAGTAAGGAGAACCGATCATGCTAAATCTGACGTTACGCAAAACCCCTGTATGTACGGCGCTATCAGGCGTCTGCCTTCTGGTACTGGACAACGATGACCAGGCGCTATTCATCAACGGTGACTACATCAGCGAGCTGGCAGAAACCCCCGCCCTGGCGGACGTGGGGCGGCTCACGGCGGCAGCGATGGGCGTGCCGCTCAAACGGCTGGAACTACCGGAACCTGCCGGGGAATGGTGTTGGGGAGATATCACCGAACGCCTGAATAGCACGGCGGCTACGCTGGATGCACGGGCTAAAGTGACAATTCTGGAATGTGCGCTGAAGAGCGGCCGGGGCTTTCATTTCTGCAATCATCCGTTGCTCAGTGGCAGCAACAGCGATCTGTGGTTCCCCCGTCAGGAAGGGGAAAGCCTGCACGAAGCCGTGGAGCGAGTGATGGTGATGAACCACCAGGCAGAAAACGTGACGCGGCTGGAACCTGTTGCCGGGGTCCGCTTGGAAAACGGAAAATATCCTACGCTAAGCCTGTTTTTTGTACAGACTACTATTCACTGAGCGTAATGCGCGGTATTTACCCTGTCCCAGTTTGAGGTTTGTTCTCCAGACGTAATCCCCGCTCAGGTTGATGTGTTCCCATCCCAGCGGTGACAGATGAGAAATCAGCTGCTCATTTAGTGGGATCCCTTTTCGCTTCAGAGAATCTATGGCTCTTTCTATATATACCGTATTCCACAGTGAGATCGCCGCAGTCAGCAATGTCAGCCCGCTGGCCCGGTAGCTCTGGTTTTCCAGTCCCCGATCTCTGATTTCCCCCAGTCGGTGCATAAAGACTGCTCGCGCAAGGGCATTGCGGGCCTCACCTTTATTCAACCCAGCCTGTACTCGTCGACGCAGCGAAGGATCCCGGAACCAGTCCAACATAAACAATGACCTTTCTATGCGGCCAATCTCCCTCAGAGCCTTTGCCAGACCATTCTGTTTAGGATAGCTGGCCAGCTTTTTCATCATCAGTGATGCTGTTACCGTTCCCTGCTTTATAGAACTTGCCAGACGCAGTACCTCATGCCAGTGGGTTTCAATTTCCTTCAGATTCAGGCTGGTTGAGGAGATGATTGACTGAAGCCCCGGATACAACTCAGCTTTCCCATGGATAAACAGCCGCTTGTCATGAAGATCCCGGATCCTTGGCGCAAAAGCGAATCCGAGCAGATGCATTAGCGCGAAAACATGCTCAGTGAAACCTGCGGTGTCAGTATAATGCTCTGTAATTTCCAGATCGGTTTCGTGATACAGCAGACCATCAAGTACGTGTGTTGAGTCCCGCACGCGGCTGATGACTTTGGTGTAAAACGGGCTGTACTGGTCCGAAATATGTGTATAAATTTGCACGCCTGGCTCCTGACCGTATTTCAGATTGACCTGACCCGCATAACGCCCGTGACTCCCCACCCGAAAGTTCTGTCCGTCAGACGATGACGTTGTTCCATCGCCCCAGAATGCTGCCAGAGGCCGCTTTTTCTGCGCATTAACCACCTCGGCCAGCGCGGCTGAATAGGTTTCATCCCTGATGTACCAGGCCTGAATGCCCTCGAGTGACGATTTTGTCGTTCCCGGACAGGATTCGGCCATCTTTGTCAGCCCAAGGTTGATCCCATCGGCAAGTATGGTGGTCAGTAACAACTTTCTGTCTTTAGGTTTAACGTGATTATTTTTGAGGTGTGTGAAATGTCGGGTAAAACCCGTCCAGCCATCCACTTCATCCAGCATTTCAGTAATTTTAGGGTGAGGCAGCATGCCATAAACCAGATCACCAAAAGGGGATGCTGCTGAAGGGACACTATTATCCAGCGGGGTAATTTTCACGCCTTTATCTGATATATCAACATCGGGTAAATCACCGGCCAGCGCCATTGCATTAACTTCCTCCAGGCGCGATGCCAGAAGCGTCAAACGGCTCTCGATGTATTCATGGCAATCGCCCGGAACAGCAAGGGGTAACAGGTAATCCCTGAGTGATTTTTTAAAATCGCCGGACGGGATCAGATAATCATCGAAATTCCTGTAGCGGCGAGACCCTTTTACCCAGATGTCACCTGAACGCAAGGCTCCCTTCAGCTCGTTCAGCACGCAAAATTCGTAATATTTTCGGTCAATGCCGGTGGGAGTGATCACCACCTTTCTCCAGCTTTCCGGGATAAACCCGGTTGGCGCGGAAGGTGGTACTTTTCGGAGTTGTTTTCGATACATCTCTCTGAAGGTATCAAGCGCGTCACAGAGCTGCATTGCGGTGGGTGCAGCCCTGAACTGCAACGCGGACAGCATCCGGGGGGCGTATTTACGCAGCGTACTGTATTTTTCTGTGATCAGATGCAACGGGTCGAAGTTGTCCTTACGTGACAGGAGCCGCGTCTCTTCCATGCTGTTGATAAATTCCTGCCAGGGAAGGACGCCTTCTATTGCGGCCCAGGGATCTTCACCGGATTCTCTGGCATTAAGCAATGCCTGCCCGACGGTAACGTATTGCTTCAGCTTACTCTGAATCAGCTTTCCCGTTTGCTGGAGTCGTTCGGCCTGTGTGCGTTTTGCCCAGCTGAACAGACTGCCAAGAATACGCTCGTGCAAATCAATAACTTCGTCAGTCAGGGTGGCCCTGGCCTCCGATATGACACAAACCAGAGAGGCATAACGGCGAACATCCGTGAATTTTGCCAGGTCCCGGCTACTCATTTTCCTGCCTTCGCGTGCGAGTTTCAGGAGCCTGTTCTGGTGAACGGAAAGCGCAATACCGTCTGGCAGTGCCAGCGACTCTATCGCATTTAACCGGTCGATATGTTGCAGGACATTCTTACCATTAATTTTCCCCGGAGGCTGGAGCATCCAGGCCAGCCGTGAAGGTTGCTCACCCTCAGATACCAGCAGACGGTCCAGCGCCGCTTTATGTCCCGGTTCAAGCTGCGCGGTCAGCGCAGAAAATACCGCCCTGTCTGCAAGCGTTGTTGCTTCGGCCAGAGTTCGCTCGATGACATCAACAGAAGGGAAAATGACATTATTACTGTGGAGCCAGGAAAGCATTTCTTCCGCAAGCAAAAAACCTCTGTCTGTCCGCATGGCGTGGGGGTAAAGGTGACGAATGCAAATTTTTTGCAGTGCCCGGTTGAATGGGGATAATTCCAGGTAGCGGTAGAGTTCAGCCAGATGCTCCCAGCGGGTGACCTCTCTTGAGGCATACTCGGCCCACAAATCAGGCTGAAGTTTCAAATGCGCTGCCAGCCGGGAAACAACACCGTCGTGAGGTGACATACTTTTGTCAGGGGGAAACCCCGGCCCCCGCAAATAGCAGAGTAAAACAGCAAAGCCCAGGCGATTAGCGGGTCTGCGGTGTTTATTAATAAGCGCGAGGTCATGTTCACTCAAAAAGCACATGCGCGTCAGAAGAACGTCATCATCCGGCACGACCAGCAAGCGTTCTTTTTCTTCACTACTGAGTATTTGTCTCCGTGGCATAGATGCTTTCTCTGCATATAGTTTATTCTAGTTATCACCTCACACTGACCGAAACCGGTCGGTTTTGTACATACCAATGAGGTATACCCTAATATGACGGGCTGACGCGCCCGCAGGGCTTGCCCAACCCCTCCCCTGTTCAGAAACGAGTTCTGAACAGACTTACGGTTTTCGCTGCTAGTCAATAAAATTAAATACGAACATCAGAAATATCTTCCGGACACTTTTTCCCGATAGTGCCGAAATGTCCAATATGGATAGCATTTTTCGTCCATTGCAGAAGGGCCGCATCGAGTGCCATAAGATGGCAAATATAATGCTGGGCAGAAAGCTCTGTATGTCTAACTACAAGGGGTATTGAATGAGGGGCGTAAAAAAGGCCGCTAGCGCGGCCTTATTCAGACTTTAAGTGGGTGCTTTATGCCATGTAAAGAGTAAATGCCAGTGACCACATGGAAAGCAAGTAACCCATATGCAAAGCCGCACGATGTCCAGAAGTGAGCAAAACTATCCGCATCACCACTGTAAGAAGCGAATATAAAGAATAGCTGAGCCAGGCAACCTGCAACAAATATAACCATCGTATGTTTAGCAATGTTCATTAGTCGGCTCCTTTTTTTCAATTACACCAGGCCAGATCCCGCACAGTCAGCAGAACTGGACAGAATGACCTGAACGCCCATTAACAAGATAACAAGATAACAAGATGTTATTTTTGTTTTGCTACTGCTATCAATCGTGATATCTCTGTTTTTGGTAGTGTCTTTAGTGCTTCTATCGCCGCCCTGACAACATCAGAACGATTCACTCTGCCTTTGCCTGAAACCATCTCTGCCGTTATAAGCTCATCAATGTCTTTTAGGTTTTCTTCAAAAAAGGAAACACTCACTGGTTTTGCTTTGCTTACAACCGATAATTTATCTGATGACTTTTTGGCATTATCAAGACCAGCCGTGCCACCGTTAATAAATGCTGCCTCGTCACGAGGTGGAGTGTTTGCTCTATTTCTCACAGAATAACCTCTTTAACTAACGCTTCGATTTCTTGCTGTGCTTTATCATTTTGCGTTTCAAAAATTGTCATTGATTCGGCCCAGGCATCTCGATGTGCTTTACGATCACATACTCGGGAGTTCGCCAGATGCATTTCAGGATAATCCTTGAGTACTTCAGCTGCCTGATTGGCTTCATTAACAAACATGTTTGTAGGAGTCATGTTTAAAACGAGATATCCCCGAACATCCTCATTAAAATTTTTTGCTGCTGTAAAAACGGAGCATGTATGAGGTACAACATCCAGGTCCATCTGCGAAGGACGCAAAGGAGATATGAATACATCAGCGGCCATCAATCCACTACGCATTTCTGCACTATCACGGCCAGCACAGTCTGCAATGACAAAATCATAGGATTTTTCGTGTTCCTTTAACATTGCTTTGATGTTGCCTGTTGCGCCTGTTACCGGAATATGGAGGAAATCTTCAGGGCGATTGTTGTACCAGGTTAAAACTGATTTCTGGTCATCTGCGTCGACAATAATCACGCGATTACCTAATGACATCAGATATGCGGCTATTGATACCGCTAGTGTACTTTTACCAACACCACCTTTTTGACTACCTAATACAATTATCATTATAACCTCATATTAAGTTGTTAAGTTAACAACTTAATATTGCCACCAGGGCATGGATTACGCAATTATTTTATTAAGTTAATAATTTATTATATTGGTAACTGTCTGATTTATAATTTAATTAAGATAACAAGATAACAAGATAACAAGATAACAAGATAACAAGATGATAGGGTTTATGGATGGGTTAACTATTCATAATCGGGCTATTGGCAAATCTGTCCATCTGGTGGTGTACGCAGGGGAAAGCATTTCCCGTTTCATTTGCCAGTCAGGAGCTATGCCTCGTCCCGCAAACCACACTTTTCCCAGCCCTGAATGGTTAATACCGTCCACGACTTTCATCAGGGCTTCGCTGTTTTCCCGTGGTCGTGCATCATCGAACAGGCTCAGTTGCGTAACGCCCACTGGCGTGAAGTCGTTCAGCATCACGCCTGCTTTGGCATAACGATGACCCGGAACCCAGATGCGGTTCAGCGCCCGCACGGCTGCGGCGATGATATCCCGGGTATCCTTTGTCGGGATCACCAGGCTTTCGCTCGCCATATTGCTGTAATAAGGTTCGTTCGCGGCAAACGGTGACGTTTTCACAAACACCCCGATATGCCGGCAGAACTGCCGCTCGCCGCGCAGCTTCTCAGCCGCCCGCTCCGCATAGCTGCAGACGGCCTCCCGCAGCGCGAAGAAGTCCGAAACACGTTCGCCAAAGCTCCGGCTGCAGACAATCTGCTGTTTTGCCGGCGGCGCTTCTTCCAGACTGATGCAGCTTTCGCCCTGAAGCTCCCTGACCGTCCTCTCCAGCACCACGCTGAAATGCTTCCGGATGAATGACGGGCTTGTCTGCGCCAGCTGCAGCGCGGTGCTTATCCCCATTATGTTCAGCTTCCCGGATAATTTTCTGCCCACGCCCCAGACTTCTTCCACCGGCTGCAGGGCGAGCAGTTTTGCTGTCCGGCGTGGATTATCCGGGGTGATAGCCAGTACGCCGCCGAACTGGCGCCACTGCTTTGACGCCCACTGCGCGCTTCTGGCCAGCGTTTTAGTCGGCCCCATGCCGACGCCGATGGTCAGGGCCGTATGGCGGTGAACATATTCGCGCAGCTGACGACCGAAGTCCTCAAACGTCGCGCAGCTGTCGATGCCGGCGACGTCGAGAAACATCTCATCGATACTGTACTGCTCCACGCGGGGGGAAAGGGCCTCCAGGCAGCGCATGACGCGCTCCGACATCGAGTGGTACAACGAATAATTACTTGAGAACACCACCACGCCTGACTTCTCAGCCGTGGCCTTCAGCTTAAACCAGGGCTCCCCCATCGGAATATTCAGGGCTTTTGCCTCGGCGCTGCGTGCGATGACGCACCCGTCATTGTTACTGAGTACAATGACGGGGCGGGTTTTGAGATCGGGGCGGAACACCTTCTCGCAGGAGGCATAGAAACTGTTAACATCAGCCAGGGCAAACATCGTTCCCCCCTTTTAAAGGCGCGCCCGGGTCCGGTGGATGAAGTGCGTCACCACCCCGAACAGGGTGAGGGTTTCCGGGTACAGCGTCGGGTAATCCGGGTTCATTGGCTCAAGCGCCGGGCGGGGCCGCAGCCGCAGACGTTTGACGGTAAACCCCCCGTCCATTTCCGCAATAACGATATCGCCTTCCTGCGCGGTTTCTGCCCGGTCGACAATCAGAATATCGCCGTTATACAACCCGAGGTCGCGCATGCTCTCTCCACTGGCGCGGAGAAAGTAGGTGGCAGACGGATGCCGGATGCACAGGCTGTTCAAATCAAGTTCCGCTTCGACATAGTCGCCAGCCGGGCTCGGAAAGCCGGCCGGGCAGGCTTCGCCAAACAACGGGATAGCCACCGGCGCGGGTGACGCCGGACATGCCTGCAGCTGCGTCCGGGAGAAAACAGGTTCGTTACGCTTCATCACGGCAGCCAGCTGTCGTCCTGCCAGATAGCCTCCAGCGTTTCCATCACATCCGCCTTCTCACGATCACTGCGCGCGCCGCTGACATCGAGGCTGCTCTGTGATCCCTTGCTGACGTTGAGCCACAGTGACGGGTAATGCGGCGTCAGGCGTCGCTCAATTTCCTGCTGCAGAGCGGCAAATGCCCCGGCGGGCATGGCCTTTACCTGTTCCGGAGAAAAACGTACTGAAACCTGTAGCATGATATTCTCTCTCATATCTTTACTGTATGCATATACAGTAAAGATATGCGCAGCCGCCCTTTTTGTCAATCTGTGACAGAGGTCTGTTTGCCTGGATTTTAACCGTATCGATCCGGCAGAACCCCACCGCCTGTCCTTTGCGGCTTTGAGCCGATCCCTCATCGTTATCCACAGGGTTGTCGGCTGGTTTTCCACCCTGTCTGTGGATAATGCGGTCATCGGCACGCTGCCAGGGTGCCGCGTCCGCCTTTCACGGGACGGGCGGTTTACCGCTCAGGCCCGGTGCCGTGGGTATTTTTCACCACGCCCTCGCTCCGCTGAGGAACGCCCTTCAAGCCGCTTTCGCGGCATAGCCTTGCCGCCATAAAAGCTGACGGCTGCGGTATTCCACGGTCGGCCTGACCCGTCGGCTTTCGCGGCGTACGGGCAGCGTGCGGCAGGGAACGGTATCGCGGTGATGCCTCCTGCTCACGCTGACTGTTGAGGAGGCGGGCGAGCCATTGCCCGAAAAACAGATGAAAAAACGCATGACCGTGAAAGCTTTTATAAACAGGCTGTCGCACTACCCCGACGACGCGCTGTGCTGCGGCACGTTCTGGCTGGCCGATGATTTTCTCTCACTGGACGGCTCGCTCACGGACGGCGACATCGATGCAGCGATGGAGCGGGCGCAGGACAGCCATGATGCGAATGACGGATTTAACTGGAGCCACCTGCAGGCGGCGATTGATGAGGTAAAACGTGTATGAATACCTGGCTGGTCGGCTTTGCCGTTGAAATCAGCGGCGTGGAAATGATGGTGCATCACATGATATCAGCAACCGGCCTGGCGCAGGCTGAATCGGGCGCGATACTGATGGGCCGGACGTGGTAGGACAGTCTGCTGCGCGAGGATGACCGTCACCGCTGGCAATATCCGGATGGCGTGGTCTGGTATAACAGTATCATCCTGCTCGATGACGTGGAGAGCAGTATCCTGCGCGGGCTGAAGTTTCTGGATACGTGGGCAGTAACCGGCGTGACGGATACGCCCGGCCTCTGCGATGATTACGGTAATGACTGGCGGGATATCACCCGCTGACTCCTTCCTGACCGGGCGTGCAGCCCGGTTTTTCTCCCTGTTTAGGCCATCGCCCTCACCGGCTCCGCTTTTCTTCCGCGACCGCGGCGCGGCGCGGGGGGATGAGCCTGCCACCCGCTGCCAGTGTCTCGCGTCCGGCCTGTTACGGGACGGGCGGTTTTTCCGCTCAGGCCCGGCGCCGTCGGTATTTTGCGCCAGCCCCTCGCCCTTTAAGGAACGCCCTTCAAGCCGCTTTCGCGGCATATCCTTGCCGCCATAAAAGCCTGGCGGCTGCGGTATTCCACGGTCGGCCTGACCCGTGACCGGACGCGATGAACAGGCAGCGTGCGGCAGGGAACGGTATCGCGGTGATGCCTCCTGCCCCCTCTGACTACAGGAGTGCTGCCATGTCCAGATTCATTCTCGGGGACTGTACTGACGTGATGCGCGGATTTCCCGACCGCGCCGTTGACCTTATTGTGACCGATCCGCCGTACCTCGTCGG